>CAYJKW010000052.1:0-15687 GCA_964370765.1 uncultured Oscillospiraceae bacterium | reverse complement strand
CAGCATTAAACCGCCTCGCTCAAATGTATGTACCATCTATTTTGTGCCTTCTTCCCTACCCTTGCGCTCACAAATTTGGTTTGCAACTGTACAGGATGTTTTACAGGCTGACTGACAAGAGGTTTGACATTCGCCGCAACCACCGTCTTTTGCACTTTTTGTAAGGCTTGCTGTGTTAATTGTAATAATGTGTTCCATGTTATTCTCCTAATTTATATACTGTATTTATAACGTAGCAGACAATAAGCCGGGTTTTGTAGTATGCGACCATCTATCTGTGCCGCCCGTCGCCGGTGCGGCTAAAGCCACTTTGGGGCAGCGGACCGCCTTACGCCCCTTATGTGTTGCATCGGGTAGGGTTTACATGGCTCTACCGTCTCCGGTAGACCGGTGAGCTCTTACCTCGCCTTTCCACCCTTGCCCCGTAAAATACGAGGCGGTATATCTCTGTTGCACTATCCCTAAGGTTACCCTCGGCTGCCGTTAGCAGCTACCCTTGTCCTGTGATGCCCGGACTTTCCTCCCCGACCTCGTGGTCGGAGCAGCCGCATCGTCTACTCCGTTAAAATTGCTCCTTTTGCATCTTTAGCAATGTTTCCGGTTAAAAGCATAACCACCTCTATTACCGACCAAACATAGCTAAAAAATCCAAAACTAAAGATAAAAAGTATAAGCTGTATCAACCCTTTTGTGTTGTATCCAAGATAAAAATTGTGTAATCCTGCAAATCCTAAAATTACACCTAATATAGCAGCAGTTTTTTTGCTACATCCATTTGTATTCGATGTCTGTGCAACAAAGTTTTTGACAGAATCAAAAAAGCTATCCTTAACCTTCTTTTTTCCGCACTTTGTGCAATAAGCCATCCCCTTATCAGGTCCATTACCACAGCTCGAACAAAATAATCTACCGCTACCTGACGGTGATTTACATATCGTACAGTTATAAGAAGTGTCAGAAATATAATTTCCACAATTTTTGCAATACATATATACTCCTATTGAAACCATTATACAACACAGGTAAAAAAATTTCAACAAGAAAAAATATTTACTTGAATTTTTTATTCGTTTAATGTATAATTTTAAAAATAAAGCAAATTATTCAGACTTAATTACAGAAAGGAATTTATTGTGAAATCAACCTATTTACAAAATGTTTATGAGCAGGTAAAAAAACGCAACGCAGGCGAACCGGAGTTTCTTCAAGCTGTGGAAGAGGTTCTTGAGTCTTTAGATGCTGTTGTTGCTGTTGCACCCGGTATCGAGGCATCAGGTGTTATTGAGCGTCTAGTTGAGCCGGAGCGTTTTATTCAATTCCGTATACCATGGGTTGATGATAACGGTAAGGTGCAGGTGAACCGCGGTTTCCGTTGCCAATTTAACTCTGCAATAGGACCATACAAGGGCGGCCTTCGTTTCCACCCTACAGTAACTGCATCTGTAATTAAGTTCCTTGGTTTTGAACAAACATTTAAAAACAGCCTTACCGGTCTACCTATGGGCGGTGGTAAAGGCGGAAGCGACTTTGATCCAAAGGGCAAATCCGATGGTGAGGTAATGCGCTTTTGCCAAAGCTTTATGACCGAGCTTTATCGCCATATTGGCCAGTTTACCGATGTACCGGCTGGTGATATCGGTGTTGGTGCACGCGAAGTTGGTTATATGTACGGACAATACAAGAAAATTTGCAACGAGTCTGTTGGTGTGTTAACAGGTAAGGGGCTATCATATGGCGGAAGTCTTGCACGTCCTGAGGCTACCGGTTACGGTCTTTGCTATTTTACAGACGAGATGTTAAAGGTTCAAAAGAACACCTCCTTTAAAGATAAGACCGTTGTTATAAGTGGTAGCGGTAACGTTGCTATATATGCAACACAGAAGGGTACCGAACTTGGTGGTAAGGTTATTGCACTTTCCGATAGTGCCGGTTACATTGTTGACAACGATGGTATCGACCTTGATCTTGTAATGCAGATTAAACTTGTTGACCGTGCAAGGATTAAAGAATATGTAAAAACACGTACCAACGCAACATATACAGAGGGTTGTAGCGGTATTTGGTCTACAAAGTGTGATGTTGCACTACCCTGCGCAACACAGAACGAACTTGATGGTGAGGCTGCTAAGGCACTAAAAGCTAATGGCTGTATTGCTGTTGCAGAAGGTGCAAATATGCCTTGTACTCCGGATGCGGTTGAAGTGTTCCTATCCTCCGGAATAATGTTTGGACCTGCAAAGGCTGCTAATGCCGGTGGTGTTGCAACCAGCGGTCTTGAAATGAGCCAGAACTCGCTACGTCTTTCCTGGACATTTGAAGAGGTTGACACACGCCTAAAAAGCATTATGGTTAACATCTTCAAGGATGCATTTGAGGCATCAAAAACTTGTAATTGCGAGGGTAATCTTGTTGTTGGTGCTAATGTTGCTGGCTTCCTTAAGGTTTCCGATGCAATGATTGCACAGGGTGTTATCTAACAAAAACATTATAAAATAATATATTTAAACGAATAGTAAAGTAACTTAAATTGTTTTACTATTCGTTTTTCTTATTTTATATAGATGGACTACTACCCTAATTAATAGAAAAGACCCTTAATAAAAACATAATAAAATGCAGATAAAAATAACACAGGAGAATTGTAATGATAAAAAAAGTAGATCATCTTGTTATCACATCAAAAGATACTGCTGCTACAGTAACATTTTATCAAAAATTGGGCTTTACCCTTAGATGTAAAGATAATAGGTATGAATTATATGCCGGTGATTTTAAGATCAATGTCCATACTCTGGGTAAGGAACTATCGCCTCATGCTAAAAACGTTTATATAGGGTGCAATGATTTCTGTTTTGAGATTAATAGTAATTTGAATGATTTTTATCAGCAATTACAGAAAAACGGATTAAATATTGAACTTGGCATTGTGGATAGAACCGGTGTATTTGGGAATATGAAATCCATATATCTTCGAGATCCTGATGGGAATTTAGTAGAAATATGTAGCTATGAGTAATTTATATCTTAAAATATGTATCAAACGGAATATGCGCTAATATTCTTTTTTGACCACACAAAAAGTGGTACTGTTTCCAGTACCACTTTTCATTTTACTTAAATGATAAAAACCTACTTTTACGCCTATCCTGTTTGCGCATACTGCTGTAGTAGTCCGCCTTAGCCCTATACATCTTTTGGTCGGCCTCATCCATCTTTGTTGATAAGTCATCAGAGTTGTAGCTGATTGACGTACCTACCGAAGCAACAAGATCCTTTTCCTTGGACAACATAGTGCTAAAATTAGCTACTGTTTTATTAAAGGCATCTTCGCTACTGCTAATATTGTAAAGCACAATAAACTCGTCACCACCAACCCTAAATGCTTGCTCATCATATACGGTTTTCAACAAATTCGCGCAGCTTGTTATAAGCGTATCACCAAACGAATGCCCATGTAGATCGTTTGCCTGCTTTAGGCCATTTATATCAACATAGATAATTCCAATAAATCCAGGATGGTTCTCATAATAGTCTGCAATCGCTGTATTGAAACTATTTCTATTATTTAATCCGGTTAGATCATCATAATGGCTTAATCTTTTGAATTTATTTAAAAGGAAGTATTTACAGTTGTTTTTATTGTTATGACCTGTAGCTAAATCATAGGCAAACTCATGACAGTTACCATAGCCGCAGCTAAAGCAGTTTATCTCTCTATCTTCTGCTGTAATCTTTCCAAGAGATATAAAAGCATTCTCAAGGCTGATATCTGCGTTCATTTTATAATCAAAACTTCTATCGGTATATTCCCTAATAAAATCTGATAGTTTTAATTTTTCGTCAAAAAACCGCATCAACTTATCACTATCTGCTTTGCTTAGTGTTGATTTTTTTGCATTTAGTTGAAAATCTATCTGATTTAGTCTTGCCTTTTTGGTTGTGCCGGTTCCAAGATTGCAGCCATACTCACAGTTAAGTGCATCTATTACAACAGGTACTGGATTATTCTCTTTAATATCCAAAAGAAGTTCGTTAAAATAGTGTTCTATATTTTTAATACCCTCGACAGATTTTATCCAGATATCCTGCCCCAGATTAAACTTTATGTTTTCGCTAAGGCCACCCGGTCTTGAAAAGGTAAATCCTAACGATGCATCGGTAATATCAAAGTCTGTATCAGGGTAATCTTCAAGATTTATATTGTTGTTTTCAAGATGCTCAAGTAGCTTCAAAAATGTTACATTATATTCAACAAGGCCATAGGTATGCTCGGTTGTACATTCCCTCTTTTTACCAATACATGGACTTAAAAACAATAATTTATCAGTTATTCCCAGATATTTTTTAAGGTAAGTCGCAAGGCACATTACAGGGCTATGTACCGGTGATAATCTATCTATTAATTCCGGTTTATATTTTTCAACATAGCTTACAATAACAGGACATGGCTGTGCAATTACACCGCTAAGCTCCTGTTCTCTAATAGCCTTAACATGACCCCATGTGCAGATATCAGCGCCGAATGACACATCATATACATTATTAACACCTATTGATTTTAGATATCCTGTAAGCTTTGTTATTGACCCCATATTAAAGCGTGCGGCCGGGGCTATAATCGCAGTTATATTTTCGTTGTTACTAATATCTTTAAAAAATGTTGTTGTATCATCCTCATAATCTCTTGCAAAGTGATCACAGATATTAATACACTCCCCACACGAGATACAAAAACCCGGTTTAATATAAACCTTATTTTGTTCATTCTCAAAAAATGCTTCGTTTGCTTTTGTAGGACATACAAAAATACACTTGTTGCAACCTACACAACTTGCTTCATTTGTAAAAACAAAACTTGTTTTTTTATCCATATCACCTCCATACTCATTATACTTTAGTTGTTTTTTACAGGATAGTATGTCAAACAAAAATATTTAAATCTATAGTGTAATTTCAAATGATATAATGTAGGTGTTTATTGGCTTATATTTAAATTCCTACACAATATTTTTGCATATAATCATCCATCTGTGCTGCCAAATGTTGATATTCCGTATTTTCTTGAAGATATTCCCGTACATCGGTAACATCTATAATAGAGTGAACCTTTATTCCATACTCCTCATAAATTTCCATTGTAGCACTTTTATCAGATCCTGAACCTATTTCACATCTATTGACCGATATAAACATATCCTTAACAGTAGAATTGGAGATAGCCTTTAATATAGGCATAACCTCCCTTATAGCAGTTCCTGCAGTAATTACATCCTCAACTATAATAATTCTATCTTTAGCTTGCGGTTTGTAACCAATTAAGTTTCCACCCTCACCATGATCTTTTTCTTCCTTACGATTGAAAAAGAAAGGTTTGTCTGTCGAATGCTTATTATACAGCGCACATGCAGTTGTAGCAACAAGTGGTATCCCTTTATAAGCAGGGCCAAACATGCAATCAAAATTACCTTGCGTTATCTCCATAACAAGTGATGCATAATACTCTCCTAGTTTTGCAAGATGCTCACCGGTGCGGTAGTTTCCGGTATTTACAAAATACTGTGTGTTACGACCACTTTTGGTAACAAAATCTCCAAAACGCAACACCCCCGCACTAAGCATAAACTCAATAAATTCTCTTTTTTTCGCTGTTAACATTTTTACCTCCTTAAGCAGTTGTATTTTATGCAAATAATAATAAGCTTATCGCCATAACACCCATTCCGGCAACAAAACCATATATGGAGTTATGATGCTCCCCATACTCTCTTGCAGTTGGTAACAACTCATCAATTGATATAAACACCATAATGCCTGCCACCGATGCAAATACTGCACCAAAGATAACATCGTTCATTATCGGCATTAGTATTAACCAGCCAATTAATGCGCCTACAGGCTCTGCAAGGCCGGACAGGAACGAATATATAAACGCTTTCTTTTTGGATCCGGTCGCTTGATAAATAGGTACTGAAACTGCAATTCCCTCAGGGATATTATGCATAGCAATTGCTGCAACAATAGGAACAGCCACCCCTGGCGCCTGCATAGCGGATATGAAAGTTGCAAGCCCTTCAGGGAAATTATGTATAGCTATTGCAAGTGCAGTGAACACCCCCATACGCATAAGTTTGCTATTTTTTCGATCCAAGCTTTTTACTTCATGTGGATTTTTTTCAGCCGGAATTAATCTGTCTATCAGGCCAATCACAATTATGCCAACAAAGAAAAACACTACGGTAAGAATATAACCATCTTTATCACCAAGCTCTGAACTTAGTGAATCTCGAGCCTTAACAAAAATCTCCACCATTGATACGTAAATCATAACTCCGGCAGAAAAACCTAAACTCACCGATAAAAATTTTTTATTATCAGATTTTGAAAAAAAGGCTATTAAACTACCTATTCCGGTTGAAAGGCCGGCAAAAAGCGTAAATGCAAATGCTACAAGTATATCTGTCATTATTCCCCCTACAAAGCTAATCGGTAAACATACTATTTTGTTTATGAATAGTTTTGTAATTATAATATGCAACGACGTTTTAACACGCTAATTATATAAATAAAATTATACTAAAATATATTACAAATGTCAATTAAACAAATAGTCATCCTATTCTATATTCAAGATTTTCATATATAATTTTACATCCTACCTCTATTTCCAATGGCAGAAAAAATAATGCAACAGGGTTCTCCCCTTTATCGCTTACAAGTATTGCATAATCTCCCGCTATATCTTTTACTGTATATTCGACCTTTTCTAACATGCTATCCCCCTGTTTATCTTTTCTTTAATCGTCTGTAAAGCCCATACAGCACACCAAGAAAGCTACTGTTCAAAAAAACTCCGGCATGTTTAAGGTTTCCTTCGTATGCCTGCGAGCGGTAGTATCTTGTTCTACGATATGCATCCTCAGGCTCGTTGTCAAAAATATTGTATAAAAAGGTGCAAAGTTCATTATATTTTAATTCAGGGTAGTCGTCCTGTGCAAACTCCGGTTCTGTGAGCATATTGATATAAAGCTCGTCATCATTATCTATTTTTTTGACATATTCGAGTGTCTCTACCTCATTAATAAAATCGTGGCTATTTACAAATGCTTTAATATTAAACTCTTTACCTACATTTTTGTTTCCGTAATATATAGGTATTGAATAGTTTACGAATGCATCGGTAATCTTTTCTCCACAATAGTCGATATAGTCTACACTCTCTATAGCCAAGGTAAATTTTGACTTTTGTACAAACGGCCCTTTGGTACCACCAAATGTTACACGTTCTCCGTTGGGCATGTTATTTTTATAGCTTCCGGCACAATCTACTCGCTTATAGGATGAGAATGCGTCTAAAAAACTTTCCCTTTTATTTGTCTTTGAGTCATGGCCAAATATAAAGTTACAGAAAAACTCTTTGCTACTTAATTTTTCTTGTGCCTGTTGCCTTGTAAGCCGCTCTCTCTTTTTGTATGGTCCTGATCTTTCGTAAAGATATAGGGGGTAGCGCATATGTCTATCCCCAAATGATATTTCATCAAAATCTATTGAATAGTCACAAACATTAAAATCTGCCGAATAAAACTCGCCAGTAAACATTATTCTAACACAGTCATATTGCATATACTCAAATGCTTTACAAAGTGGTGAAAAGAATAAAAAATCCGGATTATCGCTTAGAACAACATCATACCTCTCTTTTAGTATATTGTAAAATAAATTGTCGTTTGACTCAAAGCCTTCCCAAAACCCTATGAATTTAATTTTAACAGTCTTTTTCATCACCGTCTCCGTTTAAACAAAGCTTATCTTTAAAAACATTTCCTACATACTCTAATGTACAGTCATTATAGATTTTCGCTATATTGTTATAGTCTAATCTTTTCCCTTTTGATTTTTGCAAAAAATCAGCAGCAGCCTCTACTGAACAGCTACTATTGTATTCATTATATATATACGATAGTGGATATTTATTTAAATACTCTTTAGAGGGACAGTCTTGCAACTTACAGGTTGAAAAAACAGGTTTCCCAAGCGAAAAATAATCAAATATTTTGCTTGGGACTTGGTTTGTAATTACATTACCAATATTAAGCAATATATCTGCATCATTCTGAATTGCAGTTGCTGTTGTTAGGTCCACAGGTCTTTTTACTATAATATTATCTGGGTATTTCTCCGCATATTCGACTAAATATCTACTTGTAACATCACCTATAAAATATACACGCAACTTATTGTTCAATAATAAAATTTTCGAAAAAAGCTCCAAAAATGATTTTGGTGATCGATATGAATCCTCCATGATTCCACAGTATACAATATTAATAAAACTATTGTCAAAATTTATTGCATTCTGATTAATGATGCTAATATTTCTTATATTTGGAAACTCTACTGCTGTAACTTTATTAATAAACCTTCTATAATCCTTATGTGATTTATACTGGCGATACAAAGCAGGGGTTGTAAATATATGTTTTGCAATATTAAAATTATATAATTCTGTATCTATTTTTTTAAATAAATTATCTGTATATAATTCATGTAGACCAAATGGGTCAAGCTGATATATAACTACCGGCAAGTTAAGCCGATTTGCTAACTTAACAACCCAAGGCGGTTCCTGCAATGTTATCAATAGATCAAAATCATTATCTTTGATATAGTGCTGCAAAATCTGACTATCCTCAGCTGTGATGCTTTTTTGCATGAACTTAGCGTTTTTATATCCATATGCAATTTTAAGGGCATTTACCGGATGACTAAGCATATATTTTCGCACTGCTTCTTTACGGTTGCTATTAGTTTTGTTTACATATTCTTCAAGCGATGCAAAAGGATTGCAGCTTCTTTTAACGGCTACTACATTAAAGTTATTATCATTTTTATTAATATTTTCATCATTATTTATGCCAAATACAAAACAGCTACTCCCATCTAGCGATAACTGCTGTGCAAGCTGCATTACAATCTTATTTGCAGCATTCAACCTGCCGGAAAGTTCGCCGGCAAAAAAAAGTATCTTCAATTCACAGCCTCTTTTTTTATTGTATTATACAGTATATATTTATAAACCGCAACCCCTAACATAACTAATACAAAGCACTAGCATTAGAAGCTTTTTATATAAATTGTAAAAAATTAAATATATCTCGCAATGCCATTAAATCTATGTTATAATTTAAAAGTAACGATTAAATTAAATACAGAGGGTTTAAAATGGCCGGCAAAAACTATGTTGCAATAGCTTTATCGGCATTATATTCAGACATAATGTGGAAGGCGAAAACGATATCGAATCAAGAACGAACTACATTATAAAGAAATGCAGACAATATTTAATAAAACAGTCGATATAGAATACAAATCACAACAACTAATAAAGCAAATTTTGAATATCGTTTTTAAAACAAACATATCCGGAGATATATAATGAGTGAAAAGAGCAGGTTACTAAAAAATTCTCTAATAATTGCAATGGGAAATTTTGGCACAAAGGCCATATCATTTTTATTACTCCCACTTTATACATCTATTCTTACAACATCTGAATATGGGTCATATGATTATATCATAGCCATAGGTGCATTTTTAATGCCAATCGTTACTTTATCGGCTATCGAGGGAATGTTTCGATTTGTTATCGACGCCGGTTCAAACAAAGATGAGTTTAACAAGGTCATCTCGCATTCATTTTTGCTAGTGTTTTTTGGTGTATTAGTTTTTTCGGCAATCATGCTTACACTTAATCTTACAGTTGGGATCGAATATTGTCTGTACATCTATCTGTATGTAGTAATGTTAGTTTTGTATCATTATACCAACAACCTTCTCCGAGGACTGGGAGAGATGAAAGCTTATGCTATAAACTCTGCTATAAAAAGTGCAATACAACTTGTGCTAAATGTATTTACCGTTGCAGTACTTAGGCTTGGTGTTGAGGGTTTGTTATTCTCTCTGTGCTTTTCAGAAGGCGTTGCATTTTTATTTGTTTTTTTTAAGAAAAAAATATGGAGACATGTTTCCTTAAAAAGTGTTTCATTATCCTACTGTAAAGAGATACTCACATACTCTCTCCCACTTATACCTAATGCATTAAGTTCGCAGTTACTATTAATTTCAGGTAGATTAATCATTAGTACCTTTATGGGTACTGCTGCAAACGGAATATATGCTATATCTTATAAATTTCCGAGCATGATAGAGACAATATATCATTACTTTTATAATGCATGGAGCGAGAGTGCGTCAAGAGTTATATCAAGAGGTAAGGAAGAGGCTGAAAAATACTATAATTCACTATACAAGATAATTGATAATGCTATATTTTCGGTTGTAATTCTTACTATTGCTACGATGCCTATACTTTTCAGAATTTTTATACGTGGTGATTATATTGATGGATACATATTTGTTCCAATTTTGTTGGTATCAATATATTTTAACTGTTTAGGCAAATACTATTCAGGCATATATACTGCACTAAAGAAAACATCAACTATAGCTAAATCTACGGTAATAGGAGCTATTGTGAATGTTGTTATAAACCTATCGTTAATACATTTTATTGGATTGTATGCTGCTGCAATTGCAAGCCTTGTTGCTGATACATTAATTGTTATAATAAGAAAAAAATATCTTGATAAAGATTGTAATATAATAATTGATAAAAAACAGATGATTATAAGGATATTTATTGTAATCGCCTTATTACTTTTATACAGCTATGATAATATTATATTTATTATATTATCTATAGCAATAGCGACAACCTATGCAATAATTGACAATAGGGGGCTAATAAAGGACATATTCAAATCAATAAAAAAATTAGCTTTAAAAAGAAAAAAATAACTATATATCTCTTGACCATCTGCCATCACATACAAGTACAATCTCCCCAGTTGTAAGGCTGTTTTGTACATCTATAATTCGCTGATTAGCACTACCCTTATACAATAAATCAAGGTTGCGCTCGCTCTCTACATACCTACCATCAATAAGCACATCAATTTGCGCCAATAAAGCCTGTTGCATACTGTCTGCCACTACAATTTCTTCGTAGCGGTAACCACTGTAACAGGCTATTTCATACCCATCTTCCCTTAAAAGTTTGGCAAGCTGATAAAAAGCTTTCGCTTGACAAAACGGTTCCCCTCCGCTAAATGTTACACCTTTACAAAGAAAATTAGACTTTATAGACTTATAAACATCTTCAACACATATCGTTATATTAGGATCAAACGAATGACTTTGTGGGTTGTGGCAGCCTGGGCACGAATGTGGACAGCCCTGACTGAATATAGTTACACGTAGTCCAGGGCCGTCCACAACAGAATCATTAATTATTGCAGCGATATTAAACGTTGTCATTAGCTATTGATGTTTTACACGATCGGCTTCCTCAGCCTTTTTTGCATCATTCCATTTATCCATAGTTCCGACAAGATATCCTGTGATACGACGGATACGCTCAAAATCTACATCTTTACCATATTTTGCATCTTTATTAATCTCTATAACATTCATTGTTTTCTTCCTTTTAATTACATCCTATACTTTTATCAATGTCTGGATACATTTTACGTAGTTCTGCTATTCTTTCTTCTGATAGTGCCTCGCCACTACGTCTACCACATCGTGGGCAGACTTCACCAATAACGCCTATATAACCACATATTGGATCGCGATCTACTGGGTGGTTAATACTTCCATATCCAATACCTGCATCATGCATACACCGTACAATAGACTCAAAGGCTTCAATGTTTTCTGCAACATTTCCATCTAACTCAACATAGCTTATATGGCCGGAGTTTGTAAGTGCGTGATATGGTGCCTCCTTATTTATCTTATCATAAATAGATATATCAAAATGCACCGGAACATGAAAAGAGTTTGTATAATATTCTCTATCGGTAATACCTTTAATCTCACCGTAACGTTTTTTGTCCATACGAATAAATCTACCGCTTAACCCCTCCGCCGGTGTTGCAAGTAACCCATAGTTGAGTTTTTCTGCTGCTGCACGTTTATCACAAAAATCACGCATGTGTTTTACTATCTTATAACCTTTATCCTGCATCTCGTCCGACTGCCCATGATGCTGACCATAAAGTGCCACCAGTGTCTCTGCAAGTCCTATAAACCCTATCGATAAACTTCCGTGCCGTAATACCTCCCCGATTTCATCGTATGGCCCAAGCTTATCACTATCAAGCCAGATTCCTTGACCCATCAAGAACGGATAGTTATATACACGTTTTTTTCTTTGTAGATCATACCTATCCTTAAGCTGGTGTGCAACTAAGTCTAATTTTTCATCCAACATCTTAAAAAATAGATCTTCGTCCCCCTTTGCCTCAATAGCAAGCCTTGGGAGATTTATCGATGTAAAAGAAAGGTTTCCACGGCTGTTTGCAATCTCACTATTTGGATACGCTGTGTTAGCCATTACACGGGTACGGCAACCCATTGTTGCAACCTCTGTCTCTGGTTTACCTTTTTCATAGTATTGTAGATTAAAAGGACTATCTAAAAAAAGATAGTTTGGAAAAAGTCTTTTCGCACTAACTCTAAATGAAAGTAAGAATAAGTCGTAGTTTATATCCCCCTCGTTATAGTTCACACCTTCCTTTACCTTGAAAATATGAATTGGGAATATAGCGGTCTCGCCATGCCCTAATCCCCTCTCGGTTGCAAGAAGTATATTGCGAATTACTATTCGACCTTCGGGTGATGTATCTGTTCCGTAGTTTATCGAGGAGAATGGAGTCTGTGCACCTGCCCTTGAGTGCATAGTATTTAGGTTATGTATAAACCCCTCCATAGCCTGAAATGTTTCACGCTCGGTCTGCTCCCCCGCCCTACGGCGTGCAGTTTTTACAAGTTTAATTATAACATCTGTATCGAATGATGTGTGTGGAATAATCGCATCTTTTACAGCAGTGTCAAATTCATCCTCAATAGTCTCTATCCTAACGTTATCCAACCCACATTTTTTGCAAGCGGATTCTATTACAGCAGTTGCAATATTCTTTGCATTATCTAACTCAAGTACATCTTCAAGAACATCAATCAAACGATTTAGATATGCTTTAGCAAAAGTTTTTTCAACCCCTTTAGCCATAGCATAATCAAAGTTAGGCACACCCTGTCCGCCATGTTGGTCATTTTGATTGCTCTGGATTGCTATCGCAGCAAGTGCTGCATAACTCGATATACTTTTAGGTTCACGCAAGAATCCATGCCCCGTAGAAAAACCACCATCAAATAGCTTTAATAAATCTATCTGACAACATGTCGTTGTAAGTGCATAAAAATCAAAGTCATGTATATGTATATCACCATCGGAATATGCCTGTGCCTGTTCAGGGGTAAGAAGATTAACTGCATTGTATGCTTTTGCGCCAGCAGTACCGATCTGCAGCATGCTTCCCATAGCAGTATTGCCATCAATATTTGCATTATCACGTTTAATATCGCTTATACGTGCATCTACCGTTGTAATTTCATCAATAGTGCGCATGAGTGATGTATTAGCATCCCTTATGCGTGTACGTTGCGCACGATACAATATATATTTTTTTGCAGAATCTTCAAAACCGGCTCGCATCATTTCATGCTCTACTGTATCTTGTATCTGCTCGATTGTAGGGGGGATATTATCACAGCTTGTTTCTAAACTCTTTTCAACCGACTGCGATACTATTGCAGCCTGTGTCGCATCGCCTTCTCCAGCTGCTTGCATGGCCTTAAATATAGCCGCTGCAATCTTACTTTCGTTGTATAAAACAACCCTACCATCACGTTTTTCTACACTTTTTATCAATTTTCCACCTTTTACGCTTTGTCTAAATATTGGGTACAGATAATATTATTACACCACATGATGTATTTGTCAAGAATTTTCTAGTAAAAATATTTAATAAATATAATTCTTGTTTATTGTTGCCATTATATATGATTTTTTATATTCATCTTTAGATATAAAAGCTTTCATACTTTAAAGATTTGCTATTCATTTATTAAATTATATCATCTATTATCAAGGTCAAATTAACAGTTATATAGTTATTGAAATTGACAATCGTTGCAATTTTTGATATAATTGAAACTGTTGATTTTAGTTACACCCACATCATATAGTAAGGAGATTGGTATGGATAATAGATTGTCTCAATTAACCGAAGATATAATAGAGCAAACCAAGATAGCCGAGAAATATAATAAAATAGATCCTGAACTTTTTATCAAAAACGAAGTTTTTCAAGGACTACGTGATAAAAACGGTAAGGGTGTACTTACAGGCTTAACTAATATTTCAGACATAATTTCTTTTAAAAACATAGATGGCGAGCGTGTTCCATGCGAGGGTGAGCTTTACTATCGTGGTATAAATGTTACCGATATAGTTGATAACTGTATATCCGAGAATCGGCATGGGTTTGAGGAGATTGTATATCTTTTACTATTTGGTGAGCTACCTACAGAGGAACGTTGCAACTGGGTAAAACAATCACTTAATAAATACCGCAGCCTACCATCCCATTTTGTTCGCGACATTATTATGAAATCTCCAAGTTCAAATATTATGATTGGACTTGCAAGAGGTGTTTTAAACCTATATAGCTACGATGATAAAGCCGAGGATGTTTCACTTTCAAATATTCTTCGCCAAGCAGTAGAGCTTATTGCTGTATTCCCAATGATGGCAATCTATAGCTATCAAGCATACTGTTATTACCATAAAGATGACCTGTTTTTTATCCGCCCCCCTATGCCGGAGCTATCAACAGCGGAAAACATACTGCAGATGTTGCGTCCTGACGGCAAATATACAGCTTTGGAGGCACAGGTACTAGATGTAGCATTAATATTACATGCTGAGCATGGCGGCGGCAACAACTCGACATTTACAACACGTGTTGTAACCACTGCAGGTACTGATACTTATTCAGCGATTGCTGCAGGGCTTTCGTCATTAAAAGGTCCTAAGCATGGTGGAGCTAACATTAAGGTTGTTGGCATGTTTGATGATATGAAAAAAAATCTAAAGGACTGGAACGACGAGGACGAAATTGTTGCTTATCTCGAATCATTACTCGATAAAAAAGCATTTGATAAAAGTGGTTTAATATATGGTATGGGTCATGCAGTGTACTCGCTATCCGACCCACGTACCGAAATATTTAAACGTTTTGTTGAAAATTTATCCACCAGTAAAGGTCGCCAAAACGAATTTAGACTATATAATAATGTGGCCCGTCTTGCACCTAAGGTAATTGGCGACCGCAGAAGAATATATAAGGGCGTGTCTGCTAACATAGATTTTTACAGCGGCTTTGTATATGATATGTTAGATTTACCTACCGAGCTATACACACCACTTTTTGCAATTGCACGTATTGTTGGTTGGTCAGCTCATCGTATGGAAGAGTTGGAGAGTGCCGGAAAAATTATTCGTCCTGCATACAAGCCTGTTACACCACACAAACCCTATGTAAACATAAAAGACAGATAATTTTATACGCTTAAGTATATTGGCAATCAATACCGTTAAAACAGCGAGTTATATTATCCAAACATAGATTAATCGTCACGAGCTTATATATTAAGTTCGTGACGATTTTCTTGAGACTGTATACCCAACCGTGTAAACGTCAATAATCTCCAAGTAAGAAAAAA
>CAYJKW010000051.1:0-16093 GCA_964370765.1 uncultured Oscillospiraceae bacterium | reverse complement strand
GCCTTACTATATCCTTTAAATCTTCGTTTACGTTCCCAAAGGGATAGGCAAAGCCACGAACTATTCTACCGGACATCTTTTCCAGATTGTCCTTATCGGTCAATATTTCTTTTATCACCTCTACAGGTGGCATATTTATTATAAAGTCATGGTTTACGGTGTGCCCTGCTATCTCATGTCTTTTATATATTTCATTCATCTGTTCTAAAGTTATATGGTTCTTTGTTCCAATCCTTGCGCTGTTAAGATTAAAAGATCCTTTAAGACCATATCGGTCAAGAGTTTCAGCTATGGCTATGTCCTCCACTCTACCATCGTCATATGTAAAAGATACCGCCCTTGTTGCCCCCGCTTTGTAAAAACAATTTTCTATCTTCAAACTAAGTCTCCTAAAAATATTATTAATTAACTTTAATATAATTATAACACATTTCAAGGTTAATTCAACATCAAATTGACCACAAAAAAGAGCAGTAGAGATAACATCTCCACTGCCACTTCTTATTTATTTAATTAATCCCTTTGGTCTGCTAAAAAGAATACTGCTAGCACTCCTGGGCCTGCATGTGCACCTACAGTCGGTCCAACAAAGTTGATATACACCTCTTTAAAATTAATTCTTTCCTTAACCTTACTTACAAAATATTCGCACTCCTCAAGGCAGTCGCCATGGCTTACAAACAGCTCGTTATTTTTGGGATCAACTGCATCCTTAACTACTCTATCAACTAAAAAGTCAAGGCTTTTTGTGCGCCCTCTAACCTTATCTTTTGGTACAAGTTTACCTTCATCACTTACATTAAGTATAGGCTTAACCCCTAGAAGTGTTCCGGCTAATGCTGCCATCTTCGAAAGTCTTCCACCACGATAAAGGTGGTTAAGATCATCCACGGTGAACCAGTGCGCAACCTTAAGTCTTGTATCTTGTACAAATTTAACTACATCATCAAGAGATTCGCCCTGTTGCTGTTTCATTGCAGCTTTATAAACTAAAAGACCCTCACCAAGAGATGCTGCATGCGAATCCACAACAACCACACGACGCTCGGGATACTCCTCCATAAGTTCTCCGGCTGCAATTCTACAGCTGTTATACGTGCCGGAAAGTGCCGATGAAAAACATATATGTAATATGTCTAATCCCTTATCAAGGTACGGCTTTGCATGTTCTTTGAAGTCTTCAAGATTAATCTGCGCAGTAGATGGCATGGAGCCAGCCCTAACCTTTGCGTAAAACACCTCTTCCGACAATTCAGTTTCAAACGGTGTATTCTTATATTCTTTACCATCAAGCCTAAACAGCATCGGTATGATATGAACATCTGTCTTCTTGGCAAGCTCAAGTGATAAGTCGGCATTAGACTCGGTAAATATTTTAAATTCAGCCATTATACAACCCTCCATTTTGTATTAGTTCTATATAATATATTAACACAGAAAGCTTACGTTTTCCAGTATTATTTTTGATTTTGACGAAAAATAAGTAGCAGTCTATTATTATAAACTGCCACTTGGTTTTTATATTACTATTATTTCATCTTAGGTAGCGTGTCAAACCCTTTTTGTAGGTCTTCATCCGTCGGGATATAGTTGTTTAGGGTTCCCTTATGATAGCTCTCATACGCTGCAAGATCAAAGTAGCCTGTGCCGGTAAGACCTAAAAGTATGTTTTTATGTTCACCTGTCTCTTTGCATTTTAGAGCCTCGTCTACTGCCCCCTTAATTGCATGGGAGCTTTCCGGAGCCGGTAATATTCCCTCGCATCTTGCAAATTCGACAGCTGCATCAAACACCTCTGCCTGAGAATAGGACTTTGCACTCATTAGGCCATCATGATATAGCTTAGATACAATCGGACTCATGCCATGGTAGCGCAGACCACCTGCATGACTTGGGGATGGTATAAACCCACTACCAAGGGTATACATTCTCATTAGGGGTGTTGTCTTTCCTGTATCACCAAAATCGTATGCAAACCTGCCTCTTGTCATGGAGGGGCAGCTGGAGGGTTCTACCGCAATAATCTCTACATCAAGATTCCCTCTTATTTTCTCTGCCATAAAGGGCGATATCAACCCACCTAGGTTGGATCCGCCTCCGGCACAACCCACTATTATATCCGGTTTAATCCCATATTTGTCCATTGCAAGTTTTGATTCAAGACCAATTATTGATTGGTGTAAAAGCACATGGTTTAAAACACTTCCAAGCACATATCGACAGTTATCCTGTGTCATGGATGCCTCTATCGCCTCGGATATTGCACAGCCAAGACTTCCTCCTGTACCGGGATTCTCCGCTAATATTTTACGACCTACTGCTGTTGTTTCGGATGGTGATGGAACGACATTTGCACCGTAGGTTTGCATTAATAGTTTACGGTATGGTTTTTGCTCGCTGGATATTTTAACCATATAGACCGATAGATCTATTCCATAGTAAGCAGTAGCCATAGAAAGGGCGCTTCCCCACTGCCCTGCACCGGTCTCGGTTGTAAGGGATGTAATACCCTGCTGCTTTGCATAGTAAACCTGTGCAGCTGCACTGTTAAGTTTATGACTACCCGATGTGTTATTACCCTCAAACTTATAATATATATGGGCCGGTGTTCCGAGTTTTTTTTCAAGACAATAAGCCCTTACAAGTGGTGATGGTCTATACATGCGATAAAAGCTACGTATATCTTCCGGTATCTCGATATACTCATCAGTGGTGTTATACTCCTGATCAATAAGCTCAGAGCAGAAAAGCCCTTGTAATGCCTCTGGTGGTACTGCCGAACCATCCGGACCTACAAAGCCTTCCGGTTTTTCCTTCATGACGGCACGTATATTATGCCATGCCTTTGGCATCTCATCTTCATTTAGATAAATTTTGTAGGGTACGTTACTCATTTTAAACTCCTTTCAAACTATAAAAAGTGCCTGTGTGGCTCTTTAGAGTACACAGGCACCGATCAACTTATATGATGGAAATTATCGGTTAATTGCGTGTCAAAACAGCCCTATTTAATTCAATAGAGCGCCACCAACGAAATGTGTTTTGACGGCTTAACATAGATAATCTCTCCAAATAGTATGAATTGATAATAACATAGCAAAATTTAATTGTCAATACTTTTTTAAGGTAGATACTAATTTTATTTCCTAATTTAAACACTTTACAATATATTAAACAGAATAATATAACGCCCTTGATTTCACATGTTTCGGGGACGTGTGTATGATTATCCCTAATAATCTGTGGTAAAATAAAAACATCAACCAAATTGAATTAACAATTAGTTGATGTTTGGTTGCCGAACTAGGATTCGAACCCAGACAAACAGAGTCAGAGTCTGTCGTGCTACCGTTACACAATTCGGCAATAAAGTATAGTGCTTTAATATATTATCACAGCTTTTTATTTTTGTCAATTGTTTTATTAGTTTTTATTCTGCTGTATTTCATTTTTTTACTATCTGCAACTATACCGCATATAATTAATTACAAACTATTTTTATTTTCCTATGCAAAAATTTGCAAAAATTGCATCTACAATTTCTTCGGTTGCATCCAACAAAAGCATATCACACACCGACGCATATGCATCTTCTAACCTCATAGAGGTTACATCTATAATCCCAATTTCAAGGCACTCAATCGCCTGTGATAGCTCTTCTGATGCTTTATGTGCCGCTACAGACTGTCGCTTCGACACAGGTATAATATCCTGTGTAGGTAGTTCAGGCAGCACCTTGAGTACCGCTTTGATTAGAGAATTTCTGTCTAATGGGTTTATTGCAGATATACTCACAACACCGTTAAATCCGGTTAACATATCCTCTTTAATGCTGTCGCCAATATCTGTCTTGTTTATCACCGCAACACTATTTATCCCCTGAACCATATCGCACAACTCTGGCTCATAGGCAGTAGTTGAGTCCAACACTACAATTGCAAGCTGTGCTTCGGCTAATGTTGCACGACTACGACGTATACCCTCTATCTCGATGACATCCTGCGTGTCGTGTATACCTGCTGTATCAGATACAGTTAAGCGATAATCGCCTACCGCTATATGTTGCTCCACAACATCTCTTGTTGTTCCCGCAACAGGGCTTACAATAGCACGATCATATCCACAAAGCATATTTAGCACTGTGCTTTTCCCGGCATTAGGTCGACCTATAATAACAGTTTTTACTCCACCATCAACCTGCTGTACTAACTCAGCATCCTGTGAAAACTTTAATAATTTATCTCTAATAGGACATAGCTGCTCTATGATATTTGCTATATCAAGATCAGTATCCTCAGGATAATCACAAGCTGCTGCAACCGTAGCTGCAACCTTACAAAGCTGTGCTGATAACTCGCTAAGTTCCCTACCAAGCAACCCACATAATGCATTGGATGCAGCCATAGTCGCACGTCTGCCCTCCCCGCTGATAAGGGCACTTACTGCTTCAGCCTTTGCAAGTGATAACTTTCCGGCCGAGAATGCTCTTCGAGAAAACTCACCCGCTACAGCCTGTACCGCGCCGTGTGTTATTGCGGTCTCCACAACTCTATTAAGTAGTTGTGGGTTTCCATGACAGGAAAATTCTACTACATCATCACCGGTATAGGAGTTAGGTGCATAAAAATATAGAGCAATCGCCTCATCAATAGGGCCAGCTGCATCAAACAAAACACCAAACCTAGCCTCATAACCGTTGGGCTTAGTTGGATTTTTGGCTTTAAACATCTTGCTAGCTATTGTATGGGACGAAGCTCCTGAAAGTCTAACAATACCAATAGCCGCGTTACCTGCGGCCGTTGATATTGCTACAATTGTTCCTTGTTCCACTAATCTATAATAGGTTCGTCAATCAGATCGCTACTTGGTATTTCACCTAGATCATCACTGAAA
This sequence comes from uncultured Oscillospiraceae bacterium, assembly GCA_964370765.1. GTDB lineage: Bacteria > Bacillota > Clostridia > Oscillospirales > Ruminococcaceae > CAYJBH01. The sequence continues at coordinate 11,200 of CAYJKW010000051.1, read as the reverse complement.
AGTATTTCTTCATACTCGTTTAACTCACGCTCTCTGCGTTGTAGATAAAAGTAAACTGTTGCAAGTGCACCGGCAACTGCAGCTAAAATTATTGCTATTGTTATTGATTTGCGCATTATACTCACCTCCGGTTTTGTGATGCTTTTTATTGTTTTTTTATACCTTGAAGGTATATCCAAGGCGGCTACAAATGTTAATATAGGAACAAGGGGACGTAAAATAAACTGCCCAGCATCCTTAAAATTCATAACTTACCTCTTTGGTTTATGCTTGCTGTTATTATACCACGCAATGTGTGGGAAATGCAAGCAATATTTATAATATTGTTAACAATTAACCTTAACATGTCTTTTGGTGTTTTATCGTAATACTTGACCTTTTTAATCCATGCATTTATAATGGTACTTAGATGCCATATTAAAAGGAAATTTTAGGATCACTATGATAAAAAATATAATAAAAAAATCTCTTTCATTTGACAGCTACTTAATCATTCTGTCCTTAATTTTACTAACCAGCGTTGCCTATTTTTCTTTTTCTATGGAGGACAATTGGGCCTTTGATGTGTTTTCGGATGATGTTATGATATCAAACATGATCTATGATTCACAGCCAGAAAATAATTCTTTACAAAACATTGTAATTCAACAGGCCTTAGAAGGCGGTGGAATTATCAAGGAAATCTACGCAACCGGCAACGGAGTTCAAAACCTTGAATTCATTAACTATACCTCACAGGTAGCAATCCATGGAATGGTTCATAGCTTTTTATCAAATGTATTGCCACTTCCAAAATCAATTTTACTTGAGCTTTTATGGTTTTCTAACTGTTTTCTTTTAGCCGTCGTTCTATTGACTGTATTCACAAAACTTGACAGACTTTTAGCAACAAATTATCGTTTTATCTTAGTACTGCTAACAGCGTTGTTTTTTTCTGATGTTATGAAATACGGAAACAACCTTTACTGGAACGGGTGGGCTATCTTTCTGCCTTTTGCAGTTTCGCTTTGGTTTGTTACGTCAAAATATATTAGCTCACGATATTGCCTTATCTTTACATTTCTAGCTACTTTTGCACCGCTACTTTTAAAGCTTCTTTTCTCCTATGAATTTGTTTCTACGATAATGATATCACAGACAATACCTTTTATTTTTTATCTTATCTACAACAAGATCACACTAAAAAAATCCACGATTATCTTTATTACTGCAAGTATGGGTGCTTTACTTGCTTTTGCAGTAACAATCTTAATACAGCTCATTCAAAGCTATATCGCCTTTGGCAGCGGCGATATATTTTTCAATAGAATGCAAGAAATTTTGGTAATGCGTATCTTTGGTGACACCGGCTCCACTGTAGAGCTTGTCGCACAATCTGCTGGCATACACCCTATCAGCGTTGTGATAAAATTTTTAACAATTGAGATGAGCAGCCTATTTATTGCCTCTATCTTGTTTTTACATCTAATCGCTGTATTTATTGTAACGTTTGCATACAACCTATTCAATAAGGCTTTGCGTGCAGACCACCGTTTAATATCCTTTGGAATTGCAACAGCAGTATCATTCCTTGCACCGCTTTCTTGGTATATACTTGCAAGTCCACATGCATATATACATGCACAACAATGTGCGTTACTATGGTATGTACCAAGCGTGTATATGGCAATAGTATATTTAATAAGCTGTATAAAGAAAATGTATCGCCAAAACCTTAATGCCGCAACTTGACCTTTGCAGTTGATAAGGGTATAATTATTTAAAAGTTTTAACATCGAGGAAAAATGTATTTATTTGATGAACAAAAAAGAGCGCTTGAGGCATTAACACCACAGCTTAATGACCTTGCACAGACACTTGAGCTTGACAAACTGGTTGCACTGGTTGAGGAGCTGGAGTCTTCTACTATGCAACCGGGATTTTATGACGACCAGAAAAGTAGTGCAAAGGTTTTTGCACAGATGAGGGGAGCAAGGGAAAAAATTAACGCCTTTACTGCATTACAGACCGGCTATGACGATTGCGAAGTACTATTGATGATGGCCCATGAAGAGCAGGACGAGGAATCGGGCCAACTTGTATATGAAGAGTTTGCTACAAGCCTTGCTACGCTTGAACAGGATTTCTCTAAACTTAGATTACTAACTTTATTAAAAGGCCCCTATGATGCAAACAGTGCAATACTTACCTATCATGCCGGTGCCGGCGGTACCGAGGCACAAGACTGGGTAGAGATGCTTTACCGTATGCACAGCCGTTATGCACAGAAACAGGGTTACAAACTTAAGGTTTTGGATTACCTTGCAGGCGATGATGCAGGCATTAAAAGTGTAAGCTTTTTGTGCGAGGGTGATAATGCGTTTGGATTTTTAAAGAGCGAGAATGGTGTGCATCGACTAGTTAGAATTTCACCGTTCGATAGTAGTGGTCGCCGTCACACATCGTTTGCATCGGTTCAGGTTATGCCAATGCTTGAAAACAGTGACGAAATAGAGATCCGAAACGAAGACTTAAGGATAGATACATTTAGAAGTGGTGGCGCCGGTGGACAGCATGTTAATACTACCGATAGTGCCGTGCGCATTACCCACCTACCTACAGGAATAGTTGTTGCATGTCAAAATGAGAGAAGCCAGTTTCAGAATCGTGATGTTGCAATGCAGATGTTGAAAAGCCGACTTGTGCAGATTAAGGAACAGGAACACCTTGATAAGATTGATGATATCAAGGGTGACCAAAAAGAAATTGCCTGGGGACACCAGATAAGAAGCTATGTTTTTATGCCCTACACTCTTGTAAAGGATCACCGCACCGCACATGAAATGGGCAATGTAACCGCTGTTCTTGACGGTGAACTGGATGGCTTTATAGATTCATATCTTATATATCTATCCAAAAAAGATTAAACTTAAGGGATCCTTATGACATCGAATAAACTTAAAATAATTGCAGTAACACTAATGCTTATTGATCATGTTGCGTCTGCCTTTTTGACACAATACGATACGCTTTATATTATTCTGCGTTTTATTGGTCGGTTTGCAGCACCAATATTCTGCTTTTTAATAGCGGAGGGATATCACTATACTAAAGATAAGAAAAAGTACTTTTTTAGGCTTTTATTCTTCGCCGTAATATCACATATCCCATTTGTACTTTTAAAGGGATATGAAATATTCCCTATTACAAAGACAAGCATCATGTGGCCATTAACGCTTGGACTGCTTGCGCTGATTATTGTAAAAAGCCCCAAGATTCATCTGGCTTTAAAGTTTGCACTTATTATTGTTATCTGTCTTGCTGCAGATTACGGCGATTGGAATTTTGTTCCTGTGCTTTGGATATTAACGTTTGGCTATTACCACAATAAAAAACTGTTGCAGTTTATCTGCTTTACAGCTATAGGATGGATATATTATATCGTTCCGATTGTTGAGCCTGTCGGCTTTATTCCTGACGAACTATTAGTCAACTACTCTGTTTATGGTATTTTTGGCGCATGGCTGTTCATCTATTTTTACAACGGTAAGCTGGGCGTCAAGTCTACCCCACTATCTATATTCTTTTATCTGTTTTATCCGGCACATATTCTTGTTTTATATTTAATAAAAAATGCACTGATATCGTAGTTCTCGATCAACATTAAATATGATGTGATTACTTGACTAATTGTTTATTATTCTATATACTTTATAAGGAATTAAAACAGAAGGGATAACAATTGGTTGGTAACAAACAGATAAAGGACAACAGTTTTCTTGCAACGGCACCTATAGGAAAACTATTTATTAAGATGGCTATACCATCAGTAGCCGCACAGCTTGTAAGCCTGTTTTACAATCTTGTAGATAGGATGTATATAGGACGCATAGAGGATGTCGGGGCACTTGCTTTAACAGGTGTCGGTGTTTGCCTTCCTATTGTGTTTATAATATCTGCCTTTGCCGCACTTGTTGGGCATGGCGGAGCACCTCGTGCCTCCATTTTTTTAGGATCCAAAGATAAAAAATCTGCCGAAATGGTTCTCGGCAGTTGTTTTTCATCCCTTATTATCATATCGATACTCGTTACCATATTTTTCATTATATTTGGTGAACAACTATTATATTTATTTGGTGCAAGCGATGAAACGATAGAATATGCCTTTGGATATCTTAGCATATATACCTACGGTACTATTTTTGTCCAGATGGCTCTCGGTCTTAACAGTTTTATTACAGCACAAGGGTTTACTAAAATTAGTATGATTACCGTTACGCTTGGTGCTGTAGGCAACATAATCTTAGATCCGATATTTATTTTCGGATTAAACATGGGGGTGCAGGGGGCAGCTCTTGCCACCGTTATTTCGCAAGGGTTATCTGCAGCATTTGTTGTTCTGTTTTTACTTAGCCGAAAAAGCAGTATAAGGATAAAGGCTAGATATTTGGCTCCTAACCCAAAGGTTGTTCTTCCATGTATGGCACTTGGTTTTTCATACTTTATTATACACATAACCGAGAGTATTACCGTTATAAGTTTTAATTCATCATTACTACGCTATGGCGGTGATATAGCTGTTGGTGCAATGACAATCTGCTCCTCTGCAATGCAGCTTGTTATGTTACCACTACAAGGACTCGGTCAAAGTGCACAACCTATAACCGGTTATAACCTTGGTGCAGGTAATCTTGATCGAGTTCGAAAAATCTTTAAGACATTACTTTTTTCAAGTATAGGCTTTACTGTTATAATGTGGGCAATAATAATGGCTGCCCCACAGCTGTTTGCAATGATATTTACAGATGATGCCGAGCTTATTGAATACACAAAATTTGCACTTAGAGTCTATATGGCCGGCACCCTTACATTTGGTGCACAGATGTCATGCCAGATGACCTTCCTTTCCATGGGCTGTGCCAAAGAATCGGCAATGGCAGCAATGTTAAGAAAGTTAGTACTTCTAATTCCGCTTATATTTATTCTTCCAAACTTTTTTGAAAATCGTGTTATGGCTGTATTTCTAGCCGAGCCGATTGCCGATGTATTGGCTGCAACATTTACAGTAATCCTGTTCACCTTTACATTCAAGCGGGTACTAAAAAAGAGGGAACAAGAACTACAGTCCAAGTAACCTCTTTGCATTTTTATAAAATATTAAATCCTGTTGTTGCTGTGAAAGGCCGCAGGATTTAATTGCGTCATACTCTTTTTTAGGGTTGCCCCACGGGCTGTCACTTCCGAAGAAAATTTTGTCGGCACCATGTGCTTCCACAATATCTTTAAACTGTTTTTGTGTATACTGCTCGCAACCCATTGAGCAATCAATATATACATCACTGCCGCATAGCTTGTCTAAAACCTCGTCCCACATAAACATACCACCAAGATGGGCTGCTATCATAACACCGCCCTTTAGCTGCTTTGCTACATTGGCAAACATTGCCGGTGTGCTTTTAAATGGGGGATTATACGCAATATCAAAGCCGCTATGTTGTAAAATAAATAGACCTTTTTCGAATGCATAGTCGTATATCTTCAGCATTTCAGGGTCATCAACGATAAAATCTTGATACTGTGCATGCAATTTTATCCCCTTTAACCCATGGGATACAACAATATCTATATCCCTGCGATAGTCATCACTATGTGGATTTATACTCCCGATGCAAACTATGCAATCGCTACATATTTCCTCTGCCCAACGGCATAGTGCTACCGTTTGCTCCGGCTTAGTTGCAATAGGAGCAACAACAGAAATATCCACTCCATCACGCTCCATCGCTGATAACAAGCCCGCAACCGACCCATCGGTGTGTGGTTTTTTACTCTCTTCATAATGGCTAAGCAATCCATCCATCGCTCTTTTAACAAGTTTATCAGCAAAGGCATGCACATGAAGATCTATTAACATTAAAACCCCTTTTCCCAGTCAATATGGGGTACATCGCCCATCATTAACTTGTAACCCAGCCCCTTTATATGCAAAATGTTAACATCCTGCTTAAGATAGGACAGCTTACGAGTAAGCATAGTTACATAATCATCAACATTGTCTGAATTAATTGATCCGGATAACACTGCATATGGAATAATATTGGTCTCGTTTTTCATAAAGCACTCCAGTAGGATTGCCTCATTTTCCGATAGTTCTACATTTTTTTGCCCTATAGCAACGGTCGACACCTCGGTATTTAAACAGATATCGCCGAGTTGAATCATATTCTCCTCACTGGTACCTGTTACCGATCGTATTCTTGAAATTAGATCATCAACATTAAAGGGCTTTGTAACATATGCATTTGCACCAAGTGACAAACCTTTTTGTATGTTTTCGTCTGCACCTAGCGCAGTTGTTATGATTACAGGGGTAGTAATATCGCTCTTACGCATCTTTTTTAATACAGCAAAGCCATCTAATTTCGGAAGCATCACATCAAGTATGATAACATCAAAAAGTCCGGACATCGCTGCATGAAGCCCCTTTTTCCCGTCACTAACGGTATCGCATTCAAATCCGCGGTTTTTAAGTATTTCACAAAGTGCTTCGCGTAGGTTTGGTTCGTCTTCCACTACAAGTATTCTCATAAAATCACCTTAAATTCTGCATAGCTGCCATACTCTCCTCCGGCAGTAATTTTACCTTTGTGCCCAGTTATAATAGACATCGCTATGGGCAAACCAAGCCCGTAGCCACCACTACTTCTTGCCCGTGCTGTATCACTGCGATAAAAGCGTTCAAATATCTTTTCGCGTTCCTCCGGCAAAACACCCTTTCCGGTGTTTTTAACAGTCATCTGCAATCTATTTTGTAGTTTTGAGAGTGATATTGTTATTTCCCCGCCTACATCGGCATGTTTAATTGCATTATCTACCAGAATTGCAACAACCTGCTTTAGGCGATCCTCATCGCCAAGATAGCTAAGATCCGGCACTATATCTAGCTCCAACTTCTTGCCTTCTTCATAAGCCTTACCCTCAAATGACATAGCGGTAAGTGCTACCATATCTGATATGCAAAAAGAAGAAATATTATATGACACCCGATCCCTTTCATTGCTAGCAAGGTAGAGTAGATCTAGTACAAGGCGGTGCATGCGTTTTGTCTCAGCCTTTATGAACCCTAGCCATTTCACCTCACCATACTGCTCTATCAATAAGTCAGTGTTGGCACTTATTGTTGCTATAGGGGTTTTAAGCTCATGCGATGCATCTGCAATAAATCTCCGCTGTGCCTCAAAAGCGTTTTCTACCGGCTCAATAAGCCATGCCGATAGCCAGAACGATATGGCAAACATAGCAAGAATTCCGGCAAGTCCAATTACTACGGTTGTGAACAACAACCTACTTAGCAGGCTGTTTTCAACCGAAACATCTAAGAATGCTATAACCGAACCCTCTTCATTTTTTGCTATGAGATATATCATCTCGTCGATAGCACCTGTTGGTCGGTTGTTTTGTATAGCTAAATCCACATTTTCTAACATCTCTTCATCGGTAAATGGGATATAGCCATGTTTAACAATATCCAAAACGTTTTGTTCTTCGTCCAAAAAAACTATATATCTGTCGCTGTTTTCGAGCAGATTTACAGCCTCGTTAAGCTGCCCACTTGGGGTTATAAAGGATTGTAATCTCTCACTATTTTGGTTTTGGCTTGCCAAGGTCATAATAACGTTTAGTGACACAACCAATAACACCACAACAAGGGTAAGTAGTGTCATAATAATAATTAAGAATTTACTCCGTAGGCCACGGATCATTCCCTTATTCTTCACGCAGTGTAACTCCAATTTGTTTTAGACTATTTAAAACTGCAGTTGTAACTGCATCTGCCTCGGTATCGGTTAGGGTTGCTTCGTAAGATTGCAACTTTAGGCTGTAAGCAAGGCTACGCCTTCCCTCTCCAAGTCTAAGGCTCTCAAACACATCAAACAGCTTTAGGTCGATCAGTAGTTTACCCGCCGACTTACTAATAATGCTTGCTATCTCACGGTGAGGTATCGATTTATCTGCAACAAGGCAAAGATCACGTGTAAGAGCCGGATATTTCGATAGGTGTTTATAGATCGCAGTTCCACCGGATAGATCATATAGTGCATCAAGTGATATGTCGGCAATATAACACCTTGTCTTAATACCATATGCAGCTGCAACATCGGGATGCAATTCACCCACAGTTGCTGCAACCGTATCTCCAACCTTTAATATTGCAGCACGTCCTGGGTGCAGATATGAAATGTCTGACACGGCAAAGCCTTCTACCGTACCGGTAGATGCGGCATTAAAAAGCCCCTCGGCCATTCCTTTAATAGTAAAGAAATCTACATCCGGCCCAAACATGCCTATAATTATTTTCTTAGGCTCGTCTGGAAGTACAAACGGGTCATCACCCTTTGCTTTTCTATACTCGGTCGCAAACTCAAACATCGCACAGTGCGGTGCTCTTGCATTATAGTTTGTTGCAAGTACAGTTAGCATAGAGGGGATTGCAGTAGTACGCATTATCGATGTATCTTCTCCCAATGGATTTAGAATCTCTACTGCATTACGTAGCTCATCATCCTGTGGTAGTTTTAATAGGTCAAAGTGGCGGCGGCTATAAAAAGAGAAACTCATATTCTCAAATAGACCGTAACCTATCAACTTATCTCTCATCTCCTCATCAAAACGTTGTCGCTCGGAAGATCGTGCACTGCCTGATGCCTTAATCGGTGTTGACGGCAACTTGTTGTAACCGTATATTCTTGCAATCTCTTCAGCAAGATCACAGGATAGTTTTACATCATAGCGGTAGTAGGGCACGTTTACACTATCGCCATCAATAGTAAATCCAAGCTTTGTTAAGATGTCGTCCATCTCTGCCTTTGATACATCGGTACCAAGTAGGGTATTAATCTCTTCAGGGCTGTATGGAACATTGCGCGGTTGTGGCTTTTGGGTATATACATCAATTATCCCGCTCTCGACCTCACCGCACTCTAACTTTTCCACAAGTGATAACGCATAGAACAGGGCAGGAAGAGTATTCTCGGATGAAAGACCCTTTTCAAATCTCGCACTGCTCTCGGTACGAAGTAATAGTTTTTTTGCAGTAGTTCTTACCGATGGTCCATCGAAACAGGCTGACTCAAATACTACATCCACAGTGTCCGGATATATTCCGGAAAATTCTCCGCCCATAACTCCGGCAACAGCAATCGGACCTTTTGTATCTGCAATTACAGTCGCATCATTACTAAGCTTGTGCGTTGCACCATCAAGTGTAACAATCTCCTCGCCTGATATTGCTTGTCGCACGGTAATATGTGCACCATTTACATAGCGTAAATCAAAGGCATGCATCGGGTGCCCAAAAAGAAGGCAGATATAGTTTGTGATGTCTACAATATTATTAATAGGGCGCATACCGCACATTCTTAGGCGATGGCGAAGCCATGCCGGCGAAGGTGCAATCTTAACATTCTTCACTATGGCAGCGGTGTAACGACTACAGTTTTTTGTATCAATCTCAACCTTTATTCTATCATTTGTCGCACCTTCAGTGGGATAGTTTTTAACTGTAAGGTCGTTAAAAGGTTTGTCAAACGTAACGGCAGCTTCCCTTGCAAGGCTACGTACGGATAGGCAATCGGGACGGTTTGGAGTAATCTCAAACTCTACCGTCATATCATCCATCATTAAAAGAGGTATAATATCCTGGCCGATTTTATCACTAAAATCAGCCGGTAGTATCATTATTCCATCCTCGCCACCACAGTCGGGGAAATCATTTTCACTAAATCCGAGTTCCGGAAGACTACAAAGCATACCTTCGCTTACAACACCCCTTAGCTTACCAGACTTAATCTTTTTGCCACCTGGAAGCACCGAGCCATCCAGTGCAACGGGAATTACATCACCGGTGGTAAGATTTGTAGCACCGGTAACTATTGTTAGCTCCCTGCCTACATCCACACGGCAGACAACCAGTTTATCCGCATCGGGATGTCGGTCGATAGAAAGTATGCGTCCGACAACAATATTTTTTACTCCATCACCAAGACAGTCGACACCTTCCACCTTGGAGCCGCTCATTGTCATTCCCTCAACAAAATCGTGTCGGGATATATTATCAAGCTTTACAAAATCCGAAAGCCAACTATATGCAAGTTTCATAACTTAAAATTCCTTCCTAATTAAAACTGCTGTAGAAAACGCAAATCTCCATCATAAAGTAAGCGCATATCATCTATGCCATAACGTAACATCGTGATACGCTCAAGACCTACCCCAAAAGCAAAGCCGCTATATTCTTTGGGATCTATTCCACAACCTGCAAGAACATTTGGGTGAACCATTCCACAACCTAGTAGCTCAATAAAGCCTTCCCCTTTGCAAAGGCTACAGCCATTACCACCACATTTAAAGCAGCTTGCATCCATCTCTGCTGATGGCTCGGTATATGGAAAGTGGTGCGGGCGAAAGCGCACGGTACAGGAATCTCCATACAGCTTTTTAGTAAAGGTTTCAAGTGTGTTTTTAAGATTAGTAAATGTTATCCCCTTATCTACAATCAATCCCTCTATCTGATGAAAGATTGGTGAGTGTGATGCATCAACGGCATCACTGCGATAAACCCTACCCGGAACTATTATTCGTATAGGTGGTTTTTCAATTTCCATTGTACGAATCTGCATGGGGCTTGTTTGGGTACGCAGTAGTTGCTGTTCGTTAATATAAAATGTGTCCTGTGTATCCCTTGCAGGGTGAGTTTTGGGCATGTTAAGCATTTCAAAGTTATAGCGATCAAGTTCCACTTCCGGACCTTGGCGCACCTCAAACCCCATGCCTAGGAAAATTTCCTTAAGCTCGCGCAGAACAAGAGTCATTGGATGTAGCTTGCCCATATCCGGCATCTTACCGGGCAGCGACACATCGATACGTTCAGCCTCCAGTTTCTTTTGCGCCTTCTTCTCTTTTAATAGTTTTAGTTTTGTCTCTATCTCGCCTGTAACAGCCTCACGAACCTCGTTAACCATCGCACCCATAGCAGGGCGTTCCTCCGGCGACAGCGCACCAAGACCTTTTAACAGCTCGGTAACTGCACCTTTTTTACCAAGATATTCTATCTTTATCTGTGCAATTTCTTCCTCAAGGTTAGCGGTTTTTAATTTGTTTAGGGCTTCCTCTTTAAGTTGTTGTAGCTTTTCTTTCAAAACTGGACCTCTTTCATTTAAAC
>CAYJKW010000050.1:0-16160 GCA_964370765.1 uncultured Oscillospiraceae bacterium | reverse complement strand
ATTTTGGAACGCTTTTCCTAACACTACAAAGCTACAATGATAGGTTTACTGCACCTCATTAACTTCTGCCATCTGTGATAGCAGGCAGGTGGTTCGAGTCTTATTTGCCTAACCTACCTGAGTATAGACAGCAGTTATCTGGGGTTTAAAATCAACTTTTTAATAGGTGCTTTATGAAAAACACTAACAACAATCCCTCTACCGTAGACTGGGGCAAGATATCGGCCGATTATGCAAAATACAGGGATATATATCCGGACGAATTTTATGATAAAATTGCATCACTCGGGCTTTGTACAAAGGGGCAAAGGGTTTTAGATTTAGGCACGGGAACAGGGGTTTTCGCAAGAAACATGTCAAGGTACGGTGCAAACTTCACCGGTGCAGATATATCGGAAAATCAAATTAAGTATGCTAAAATACTTACAAAGGAGGCCGGTCTTAATATAGAATATGTTGTTGCATCATCGGAGTCATTTGATTTTCCCGCTCTAACATTTGATGTAGTAACAGCCTGCCAATGTTTTTGGTATTTTAATACCGATATTGCAATACCTAAAATACATAATGTTTTAAAAAAGGATGGACATCTTGCCATCTTTGTTATGTCCTGGCTACCGGGCGAAAGTGCCATAGCAAAGCAGAGCGAACAGCTTATACTTAAATATAACCCAAGCTGGAAGGGCGCAAACTGGGGTAGGCAATCTACAATAACAACCGACTGGTTAGGTGGTATGTTCGAGATACAGGACGACATTGCCTTTGATCTTGATGTTAACTTTACAAGAGATGCATGGCATGGGCGATTAAAGGCCTGTCGTGGCATAGGTGCCTCCGACCTAACGCAGGAACAGATAGATGCCTGGGCAGCCGAGCATCTAGGTTATATGCAAACCCTACCGGATAATTTTAATATTCTACACTACTGTACTATCCTAAACCTAAAAAAAATCGGTTAACAAGTCTTATAATCAAACAATAAAACTAGAGGTATCTATGTATATACTTATTGCAGTAGCAGTTCTTGCAATATTCTATCTTTTTCTAATTATGCCCGCCGCCGATAAAACTGGTAGGTTGGACAAGCTGATGTCATTTTACTATGCACACCGCGGATTACACGATGGCAATGTGCATACACCGGAAAATTCCTTAAAGGCTTTCGCGCTCGCAAGCCAAAAAGGCTATGGTATGGAGCTGGATGTACAACTTACCGCCGATGGTGAAGTAGTGGTGTTTCATGATGATGATACAAAACGCATGTGCGGGATAGATAAAAAAATATCACAGATGGACTACGCCGAGATAAAATCGCTAAAGCTTGTCGGAACCGATGAGGGGATACCGCTTTTAAGTGATATGCTAAAGGTTGTGGATGGCAAAACCCCTCTTATTGTGGAGTTAAAACCGTATAACGACCATGTAAAGCTATGTATCGCTACTGATAAAATCTTGGCCGACTACAATGGTGATTACTGTGTGGAGTCTTTTAACCCTTTGGTTGTAAGCTGGTACAGAAAAAATCGCCCCAATATTATAAGGGGGCAGCTTTCCTGCCATTTTGATGAAAAAGATATCAGATTTTTCTTAGTAGAGCAGCTTATCACAAATGTTTTGACAAGACCTAACTTTATTGCATATGACCATGTCGGTGGCGGTAGATTACCGGTACTAATATGCCGTAAGCTATTTGGTTGCCACACCATTGCATGGACATTAAAAAAGCCCGCCGACCTAACGGTGGCAAGGCAATTTTTTGATGGATTTATTTTTGAGGGGTTTACGGTAGATTAACAAGCACTATCAATACACAGGGGTGGGGTTAGATGCAACGTTGCAGTTGCATTAAACCTTACCCTTATTTTATTTCGGCATACTGCTGTGCTATCTGCAATATACTTTTGCCCTCGGCCATCATCTGCAGCTGATGTTCAGCCGGAGTTAGTAGCTTTTTCGCCCTCTCATACAACGGCTTTAGGTGTTTTTCCTCCCCAAACCCACGCTGTATAAGTCCCTGTTTTGCAGTGTCGATCATCTTTGTTAGAAAAGCAACTAACGTTATCGGCATACAAAGCTCGTTAAACCTACCTGTAACAGCCATTAATCTAAGCTGTTTATTCCCCATTGCATGTAGTGCGTTTTCCTTTAAAAACTCGCTACATAGGTGGTAGGCTTTTTCAACGTTATTACTAATCCCTATACTAAACGCCGATGGTGCAAAAGTAGCATTTAACGGTTGTATACAATCCCCTCTAACCTCGACTACATTTAAAAGATTAATCGTTACCCTTTCTACGTTAAAGTAACACTCTATGTCTTTCTCCGGGTGCTTTTGCGAATCAAAATATTCTGTAAGGCTTGTAGGTTTAAAGCAGTTAAAATCAACCCCATCCCGCACAAAGCATAGCTTTTTATCGGTAAAATAGTCAATCAGCTCCTCTATATTGGCAAGATCACAATCACAAAGTCCGGTGTTAGGAAATCCGGATTTTTCCCAATTAACATCCCTTGCACATAATGTTCCGGCATCATACTCCACCCCGGTCGGTAGGTTATCGGTAGATGGGAGCGAATTCGAAAAGAGTAACGCCCTTACAAAATCAAGCTTACAAAGCGTGTTAAAAAGCCGTGTTAGCCGCTTACCCTCTACATCGATATGGGTCTGTACCGACTGCATGTTTAAAAGGTAGTATTTAGGATCCTTTTGCACTGTATATTTTGATATAAAATCACGAAGCGAGTTTGTATATTTACTGTCGGTATACTTTATTATCTTTGGAAGCATAGGGTTTGTACCCATTCCCGATATAATGCAACCTTTGCTTTTGTAAAAATCGTTGGCAATTTTAAAGTAGCTATAAAACCTTTGTGCCAGCTCGTCTATATTTATGCCCCTAGCCATAGAAAACTCTATTGTTGCATAGCTATAATCGTAGGATATACTATCACCACAGCTATGATTAACACGCATTATCTCGGCCGAGTAGGTACCCTTCTCCTCCGAAAACTCCTGCGTTGCTATTAATGCGTTTAAAAATTCTATACCAATCGCCTTACTATCGATCGAATCATCTAAAAAAAGTATAGGATACTCAAGTTCTATACCTATATATTTAGGATTTTTGCGAAAAAATGGTGCAATAAGTCTTTCTTCCACATAATCTCTTGCGCAATTTCTACTAAACATCTGTCCCATCTCCGATAGTTTGCTCATGTTTCTTTAAATCCTTAGAGGATAAAATCAAAATTGTAGCGGTTAAAAACAACAGTATATTAACAATAAAAGGATAGCCACTACCAATCTCATATAAACGCCCAAATATTATTCCAAACGGTGCCGTTATACCGAGCATTGCCATCATATATATAGCAAAAATCCTTGAACGGTTTTTCTCGTCGACATAAAGAACCATAAGCTCATCTTTTCGTGGCTGTACAAAAGAGAATGCCACGGCCTCAAGCAAAGTATATATAATCACCGTTACAAAACTTCCTGTAGGGCTTAGCAGTAGAATAACATGGCTGGTAATGTAAAGTATCAGCCCTATTACAGCCCCCATACGCATAGAAATCCGATGAACAACATGGTGTAGCTGAAATACAAATAAAAGCATTATTGCTGTTCTTACCATCGGAAAAAACGCAACCCACTCTTCCGGAAGTTTCACTGTTTCGGTAACATACATCGAAAAAAATGTTGTTGTAGGTATCAAGGTAATATTAACAAGGCTTATAAATACAACAACAAACATCATTTTTTTTGTCTGTATAACGGTAAGAAACACCGAGCGATAGTCGGCTAGCATCGAGAGCAGGCTAATATCCTTAGTCTCTTTAAGTCGCCGTAACCCCAGCTGTGTCTCCTTCCCATATTTATACAGCAATACAAACTTAGCCGTCATCGATAATGCCGATATAGCATATATAATCCTAACAACCACAACCACACCATGTACCGAAACCAGCCATGCTGATATTGGCGAAAAAAACACCGACAACATACCGCATATCTGTATTATTAAAAATGCATTTCGCACATGTACAGGGGGACAATCCTCGATAAACAAGCATGCCCAAGATACATGGGTTAGTGCACTAAACGAGTTAATAGCGCCGGCTAACAGGAACAACCAAAAGTTATCTGCTATCACCCAAAGAATACATGGTATAGTCCAGCTTATAACATCAAAGATAAATGTCGTTTTTCTTCTACCCCATTTATCGGTTATAGCACCGCCAAGCAACGATCCGAATATCTGTAGAAAAAAGCCAAATGCAATAATAAATCCTATCTCTGCGCTTGATAGACCCATCTGCCGCATATATATCGACTGAAAAGGAATAAAAAGGCTATACGGAATAAACCAAAGCGGTTCGGTTAGTATGGATACTCTTGGGTTATCTCCTACGTCATGAAGTGTTCTTACAAGTATGTGTTCTTTAATAAATTTCATTCTTGTCCCTTATAGAATTATACCGCCCATACCAATCGGAATGGGCGGTATAGCCAATTAAATAATGATTTCTTAATACTTATCGCTGTATACATCTTCCTCAAGGTAGCTAGGTGCTACATTAGTGGTCGACATATTAGGTTGATTTACATTTTTTTCTAAATTTGTATTAAGTGTAAAGGTAGAAACTATCTGTTTTAGTACAGCTGCCTGGCTTGATAGCTCTTCACTTGTTGCAGCACTTTCCTCACTTGTTGCAGAGTTATTGTGTACAACGGCGGCTATCTGATCAAGGCCTGCAGATATCTGCGAAACAGCCTCTGCCTGTTCGTTTGTTGCTGTGCTAATTTCGTTAATTACACTTGTTGTTTCGCCTGCGCCCTCAACAGCTTTGCTAAGCTCTGCTGCGGTAAGCTGTGTAAGCTCAACACCCTCGTTAATAGCCTTGATAGACCCTTCGATCAATAAAGTAGTATCCTTTGCGGCATCTGCAGATTTACCGGCAAGGTTACGAACCTCGTCTGCAACAACGGCAAAGCCTTTTCCTGCTGCTCCTGCACGTGCTGCCTCTACTGCTGCGTTAAGTGCAAGAATATTAGTCTGGAATGCAATATCCTCAATTGTCTTAATGATCTTGCTAATTTCTTTAGATTTACCGTCAATCTCCTCCATCGAGATTGTAAGCTTTTTCATCTGATCATTGCTCATACCCATTGCCGCTACAACACCTTGTGCCATCTGTGATGTTTTATTTGCATTCTCGGCATTAAGGCTGATCTTTTCGGATATTTCACTAACCGTTGCAGATAGCTCCTCGATAGATCCTGCCTGCTCCGTTGCGCCCTGCGCAAGTGCCTGTGCACTGGAGGATACCTGCTCAGAACTGCTTGCAACCTGTTCGGTCGACTGGCTTACACTAAGCATGGTGCTATTCATACGGTTTACAAGGTCGCTCATAGCAATCTTAAGTGGCTCGAATGCACCAACATAAAGGTGCTCTGCCTTACTTTCAACAATAAAGTTACCGTTTGCAATCTCGCCGATATTATAGCTTAGATCATCTATCATTGTCTGTATATTTGTTATAGTGCTACTTGTGTTATCGGCAAGTGCGCCAAACTCATCGTTTGCCTTATAATCTATCGCTACTCTCTCAAATTCACCCTTAGAAAGTGCATCTATAGCTGTTTCTATCTGTACAATCGGTTTTGTAATAGAGTTTGTTAAGAGTGTACCGATAACACATATTAACACTACAACAATAATGGCTATACTTAGTAAGAATATATTCGTTATGTTGTTGTAACTCTGTAGTGTTGCAAGCTGTTCGCCTGCACGCATATCCACAATTGCTTCTATCTCATGCACTAAATCTATTACACCTTGTGTTGCAGGCACGAATGTAGAGTTGTAAAGAGCAAGGGCATCATCTGTTTTACCTCCCTCTACAAGAGCTACAATCTCAAGGTTGGTGGCCGCAACACTCTCTACCTGTTGCATTAGAGTTGCAAGTTCTGATGCATAAAGATCTGCCATCTGGGTGCTGCCCAACAGTTCTAGTTGACCCATAGCCTGCTGTGGTGCAGAATTAAGTATGGCTAAAGCTTCGTTTATAACCTGTTCGTTATCAGAGGTGATTATATCTGATGTGTTAAGGATAAGAGATTCGAACATTATCTCGGTATCTTTTGCTATAACAGTAGTGTTATACGATTCTTCGACAAAATCATCAAAAAAACCTCCCACAACCGATAATGAATTTAACGAAAATCCACCAAGCACTATAACTAATAGTGTTATTATTCCCAGCCCAACAATAAACTTCATCTTTACTTTAAGATTTTTCATAAGCCACCTTTTTTATAGATATTAAGTTGTTTGGAAAATAGCCAAATATTTATCATTTGACCTATACCACTATAATTTTACACCCTATTACATTATTATGCAAGCACTTTTTCAAATTACGTCATAATATTTCACAATTACTACAACAAAAAACATCGCCTTCTTTTCCATAATCTTGGTAACTTTGACTATTGACAACTATTGTTGTCAATGCTATCATATTAATGACAATTAAAGTTGTCATTTCAACAGGAGGTGATTGATCTGCTACAAAATAAACTCAAGGAATATCGCGTCGAAAAAAACATAAACCAACAACAGATGGGCCAGCTTGTGGGTGTATCACGGCAGACGATAAGCCTTATCGAAAGGGGCGACTACAACCCATCGGTATCGCTTGCACTCAAGATAGCAAGATATTTTGAAGTTGCGGTTGAACAAATATTTTACTTAGAGGGTGAGGAATGAAGAAAAAAAATGTTGTTATTATAGTTAAGTTTTTACTGTTTTTAACCTTTATGACGTTGCTTGGTGGTGTAATCGGTTATTCTATCCGTGAAAACGCCAACACAATAGACTATGAGTCAATATTTAATAGTCTATTAGAAATCATGGATCTAATAGGAATTATAGTTACGGCTCTTTCGGTACTGCTTGCAGCCACTGCGTTGGCAATCATCATACTATGCCGACTAAAGATAGATAAAGTAGATGAGGATAGGCTCGAGGCATTAGAAGAAAGGTTGGATTTCGCCGCGATACCGTGTGAACTATCAATTATACTTAATCTACTTGGGTTTTCCTGTCTTGTAACATCTAACAGCATAAACGATATATTATTTATTACATTTTTTGTGATGTTGTTTTTTTACATCTTTAACACAGTAATGCTTACTAGCACAGTAAAGAAGCTAAACCCCGAAAAAACTGCCAACGCTTTAGACCTCAGGTTTCATAAAGAGTATTTAAAAACATGCGACGAGGCCGAGCGTGCAAAAATAGGCCATGCAAGCTACATCAGCTATCGTGCCACCACTAATACAATTGTAGCATTATGGGTAATATCATCGATTCTATCGATGATTGCAGATATAGGTATATTCCCTGTACTGATACTATCCGTTATATGGATTGTACACTATCTATCGTTTGCCATAGCAGCCAACAAGAAGGAGAGATAATGAAGTTAGAGCTAAATAATATTGTAAAAAATTTCGGCGAAAAAAAGGTTTTAAAAGGAATAAGCCTTGCAGCCGAATCGGGTAAACCGCTTGGCCTACTTGGGCGTAATGGTGCCGGTAAGACAACAAGCATACGAATACTTATGGGTGTTTTCGGTGCCGACAGTGGCGAGATATTAGTTGACGGTTTTGCAATAGACCGCAAAAAAATATCAATAGGCTATCTTCCGGAAGAACGCGGAATGTATCCTAAGCGTACCGTTATAGATCAACTTGTCTATTTCGGAATGTTAAAAGGCGCAAAAAAATCCGATGCGGTAAAGACAAGTGATTACTATCTAAAGCGCCTTGATATGCAGGAGTATAGAGGAAAAAAACTAGAAACTCTCTCAAAGGGCAACCAGCAAAAAATACAGCTTGCATCAACCCTAATTGCAAACCCTGATGCCGTTATTCTGGACGAGCCCTTCTCCGGACTTGATCCTGTTAATGCGATAATCCTAAAAGAGCTGGTAAGCGAGCTTACCCAGCAGGGCAAGGTTGTAATATTCTCATCACATCAGATGAACTATATCGAGGAATTTTGTAACGATATAGTTATACTAAGCGGCGGCAACATAGCACTACAGGGCGAGATAAGCAAGATAAAGCGAGGATACGACCGTAGCAAGATGATAATTAAAACTACAGATTGCCAAAAGGTTTCAAAAGCACTTAGCTATCAAACTACTATCGAGGATAACGGTGTGTTAGTAAAACTTGATAACCCGGATGACAAGCATCGTCTAATATCTGATATAGCATCTTTAAGGCTTGATATCGACGGCGTACAGGTAGTGGAGCCATCGCTTAACGATATATTTGTACAGTACACAGAACTTGGCATATAGAAAAGGAGATTAGATGAGACAATTTTTTAATATATTTGCATTTGAGTTTTCTGCCTTTTACAAGCAAAAATCATTTATTATCACAACACTTGTTTTTGTAATCGTAATTGCCGGAGTGCTATTTTTCCCAAGGGTGTCGGGCTTATTCGAGCAGGCATTTGATACAACCAACGAACCCGAAGAAAGTTCAGATTTTTTGTTTGTAGATACATCCGGCACCGATAGTCAGGAAATATTAACACTTTTGTCCTCCGCACTCCCCGGTGTTAACTTTACGGTAGACAATCAGGATTTATCATCGATCAACGAGATGGTAGATACCGGAGCGTATGACGGTGCATTAATGATAGATGGTATGAATAGCTATACCGTCATCCTGCCAACGTTAGAGCTTATGGACAACAAGGTTATGATAATAGAGGATGTGCTAACCCAGCACTACCGACTACATTCTTTTGAGCAGGCCGGAATATCAGCCACACAGGCAGGAGATATCCTAGCCTTTGAGGTTGTCGGCAATGTAGTTACAACCGGCAACGATCAAACTCAAAACTTTTTTTACAGCTATATCTTAATGTTTGTACTATATATATTAGTTATCTCCTACGGCAGTGTTATTGCTGTATCGGTGGCCACCGAAAAAAGTTCCCGTGCTATGGAGATGTTAATCACCAGTGCCGATGCAAAAAATTTAATGTTCGGCAAGATACTGGGCACATCGGCCGCCTGTGTTGGGCAGTTTTGTATAATCGTTCTTTCGGCTTTTGTGTTGTATCAGGTTAATGTTGATTATCACAATAACCCCTTTATAACATCTATATTTGCTATGCCGTTTGATATTGTACTTTATGCATTGCTATTCTGTATCCTTGGGTTTTTGATCTATGCAATGATGTTTGGTGCGTTAGGATCACTTGTGTCTAAACTAGAGGAGGTCAACTCGGCACTTACACCGGCGATGCTACCCTTTATCGGTACATTCTTGCTTGTAAACTTTTCTATGACCGGAGTTATAGGGGGCGGTGTAAACGGCATGCTTATCAAGGTACTGTCCTTTATCCCCTTCTCCTCTCCATTTGCAATGTTTGTAAGGATATCTATGGGCGAGGTCACAGGAATAGAGATTGCAATTAGTGTAGCTATCCTAATAGCAACGGTACTGTTAATGGGTGTAATTACCGCAAAAATCTACCGCGCAGGGGTGCTTATGTACGGTACGCCGTTAAAGCTGCCGGCACTAATAAAAGCCATCAAAAACGCATAACGAGTTTGATGGCTTAAGGATAAAATATTAATAGATCATACCGATAAAAATCAATGGTGGTTTGGGAGTTACTTTGCTGTTGCCAGCATCTCCTGAACCATCTTTATTACCTCATCGGCACAGGCTGTTTTTCCAACCTTCTTCGAGATTTTTTTGTCGCGGCTTACTACCTCACAGCTATCTTCCTTTAGGTTGCGTGGGCTCACTATTACCCTAAGTGGTACACCAAGCAGGTCGGCATCGCTAAACATAACACCGGCAGATACTGCACGCTCATCATAGATAACCTCTATGCCATTATCTTTAAGTGTTTCATAAAGCTCATCCGCTGTTGCTTTAACCATTTCATCATCCGGTCTAACAGCACATATGTGCACCTGCCATGGGGCGATAGCCATCGGCCATATCGGGCCGTAATCATCGTGGCTTGCCTCACAAACTGATGCGGCAAGGCGACCTACACCTATACCGTAACACCCCATTATCGGATACTGTGTATCACCGTTCTCGTCAAGGTATGTCATGCCCATCGATTTAGAGTATTTTGTGCCAAGCTGGAATATGTTGCCTACCTCGATACCACGGCTTATCTCAAGCGACTGTTTTTTACAGGCCGGGCAGATCCCGCCCTGCTGTACCTTAGATACATCTACATACGCTATATCACCCGGGACATCACGATCTATATCAAAGCCCTTGTAGTGGTAGTCAACCTTATTAGCTCCACAAACAAGGTTGTTTGTATTCTTTAGCGTTAGGTCGAACAGCACACGGCAATCCGCCTTTAGATCGTGTGCACCTATAAATCCGGCAACAATGCCACAGTTTTCATCTATGACTGCAGGGTAAAATTCCCCACCCAGCACACGTTTTAGCTTTGCCTCGTTAACCTCATAATCGCCACGAATAAACAGTATAACATAGCTGTTATCCTCTACCATCTGGTATACTACCGCCTTCGCACTTTTATCCTGTGTTGTTTTAAGGAAGGAACACACATCCTCTATCGTTGTCATCTCGGGGGTATGTACAAGCTCAAGTGGTTTTGATTCCGTATCCTTTGTATTCTCTAAAACTGTCTGTGCAGCCTCCATGTTTGCACTGTATCCACAGGGACAGCTCACGATAGTGTCCTCCCCTACCGGGGTTAACAGCATAAATTCATGGGACAGGCTACCGCCCATCATGCCGGAATCAGAGGCAACCGAGATAACGTTGTCAATGCCGGCACGAGCATAGATACGCTCGTATGCCTTGTGGCATCTATCATAGTACTGCTCTAAATCCTGTTGTGATGTATGGAAGGAGTATGCGTCCTTCATAGTAAACTCACGAACACGGATAAGGCCACCCCTTGGGCGTGCTTCATCACGGAATTTCGTCTGTATCTGGTAGATCATAAATGGGTATTTAGAACAACCCTGTCCATACTCACGCACAAGCTGAACAGCCGCTTCCTCATGGGTCATTCCAAGCACATACTCTCCACCGCTACGGTCACTAAGTCGCATAAGCTCGCTACCTACACTTTGATAACGGCCGGATTCCTCCCATAGGGATGCCGGAAGAACAACAGGAAAACTTACCTCCTGTCCATCTATCCTATCCATCTCCTCACGGATAATCTGCTCTATCTTTCTTGCTATTCTTTTAAGCGGTGTATAGGATGAATATATTCCGCTGGCTACATATTTTATGTACCCCCCCCTAACCATGAGAGCATGGCTCTCTATCACACAGTCAGAGGGCCTCTCTTTAAATCGCTCGCCTACTAAATTTGCTAATTTCATATCTTATCTATAACCTTTCTTTTTAATTTCTATTGGTATCGGCACTATGTTAGCACCCCTTGGCTCGAATTTTCAATCCCCTACTCTGTCACGGTATAATTTTTCACCGTCTCCCCTATCGTTCTATCGGTTGGATTTCGGCTTTCTACAAGCCAGCTTCCGTCCGGCTGAAATATCAGTGTAAATATGATATTGTCGTTAACGGTCGTAATAGTCTGCGGATCCTCCTTGGAGGATGAATTAAAGGTAACATTAGCAAGCACATCTGCCCGTGTCTGCTCACCATGATCGTAGATTGTTATTGTTCCAGTGTCTACCGTCATACTAACAAGGGTAAATATGTTACCGCGGTTATAACTTTCAAGGCGTTGCTCTGCATCCGCTATAGCCGTTAGGGTAGCATATTGTAACAGGGTCATATCCTCTGCAGTCTGGGATTGCAGATAGGAGTTGTAATGGCCAAAAGCCGTATCGGCAAGATCGCTAAACAGCTGATCATTCGCATTTTGCGGTTCGGAATCGGGTTCCGGCTCTGGTTCCGGCTCCGGTTCTGGTTCCGGCTGTGGCTGTGGTTCTGGGGTTTCTTCGGGAAGGACTATCGGGCCTGATGCTGTTACCTGTATCGGCTCGCCATCTAGCTTAAAGCTAACGACGGTTGCCGGATCATAACCCGATTCTCCAAACTCAAGGACATACTGTCCCGGAACAAGTCCTGAAACAATTGTTATGTTATCACTGTATGTCGCCGTTACCGGAATGCTGTTTACCGTTATTGCAACACCCTGTATTAAACCGTCTATCGCAATCCTCGCCTCTGTAACACTAACTAGATGTTTTTTAAACGGCCATGTAAGCGGCTGTTCAACTATTGAAAAGGATGAATAATCCCTCGACTCGCCATCGTTTAGCTGGGATTTTAATGTCTTAACCTCATCCTCATCTAATGCCGCCGCCATATCTAAAAGTTCATCGTCTGTAGGTTCGATTCCGTTAAAAACTGTGGTTTCTCTTATCGCCTGTACATCCTGTGCTACTAATGCTGCTGCAAAACGGTTAATTGCCGCAGTCTGATTATTTGTCAACACCATATAACCCGATGCAATTAAAAGCGATGTTATTATCGATAGTAGTGCAAGAAAAGGTATTGTTAAACGACCTTTCTTTGTTTTACGTGGTTCCCTGCGGGGTTGCCCCGACTCCCTTTTAACTGTTTCTTCCCTTACGGGCGGGGTGGTGTTATCCGATAATGTTCCGGCTTTCATCTCTATATTTTCAAAGAGTTGGCGCGCGTCCACCTCATTTTTTTCAAACTGGCTACCACAGTTGTTACAAAAGAACTGGTCGTCGTTATTTTTTTTACCACATCTTGGGCACTGCATTATCACCTCATGTATTGTTGCTAAAAAAAGTATTGCTGTTTTTTTATTATATATACGTTGCCAATTAACAATAATTATAGTATAATATCTGTGAAAAGGCAATAGCAAACGGAGAGTAAATGAAGATACAACATAAAAAGCTGATTATCTGCATAATATATGTTGTAGTATTGTTTGTAGTGGTAATGTTTAACGACAAAATCGGTCAACATGTGAGCGATTCGGCTATTAATTTTATTATTGCACTTGCTACCTGTACATTAGGAATGTTTTACGGCCTTGGCGTTGCAGTTATAGCGCCAATTGCAGTTCTAGTGTTTAACCAGCTGTTTGTTCTTCCCTTTTATGTTGCGATTTGCATGGCAAACATAATGTATGTTCTGGTATTGCACATTGCACCCGGCGTGATAGAGCATAGCATAAAACCATTTTTATACCTAACACCGATGTTGGGTGCAGCAATTTTAAAATACTTCATACAGTATTTTGCAGCGGTAGAGATTGCCCCTACAATATTTGACCTGTCACAGATTTCACAACAAACTTTTACCCAGCTATTTGGCCCCACACAACTTATAACCGCACTAGTCGGAAGCATACTGGGAGTAACGGCGGCTACTTTATACAAGTTAATTATAGGAAAACATAATGAAATACAGCCCATATAAGGCTTACAAGGCACCAACGCCAAAGAAAACCAAACCTAACAACGGCAACAAACAAAATCCTAAACCTATTATTCTTGCAGTTATAGGGGTTTTGCTTGCTGTAACAATATTGTCTATACTAATAGTGATATTATTCCCTATTATAACGCAATGGCAACGTGATAACCGTGCAGCCACCGACCCCTTTATCGGGGAAGATATAGTGGGCGGTATATTTGTTGACCCGTTCAACCTATATCAGCTTGGTGCACAGGAGGAGGATATGCAGCCTGTAACAACACAGCTGATAGACTATTGCACTACAAATGGTATAAACACCATATTTTTATACGCCAAATCGGGCGAGAGTGTAGCATATACCGATAAGAATTTTGAATCACCATTTAACGGCTACGATCCCCTTCACGAGATAAGCACCGCCGCTGCACAGCAGGGCATAGCCACCGTTGCGGTTGTAGACCTTTACGGCGCAGATGAACTTAGTATTGATGCCGATGTTGTCGGGGGCCGATACAGCCCATCCGATGAGCGGTATGCCGAGGTTGCAACCCAAACCCTTGATGCACTAATACACCACTATTCTATATCCGCAATTGCATTAAGCAATATCACCGAGGTTGACAGCCCGGCTATAGAACTTCTGCTAACCAATGTATCAGACAAGCTTAACGGGCGCAGTATCGGTATAATCCCCGGCGATCTTTTTTCGGCAGGATATGCAGATTTTGCCCTACTAAATGCCCAAATTCTAGGCGAAGCAGCTTCAATAATGCCCGATGTAGCCCTTTATGCCGTTCCGGACGGGCTATCCGATGCACAGTTCGACTATGCCCTGTTCAGCTATAACAGCATAGATAGCTATAGCGGTGCAGTTTTTGGAATATATGGCGATATGGATCCGGCTGTGGTTGCAAAACTATCGGTTACTGCACAGCCGCAACAACAGCTAGCTGTAGCACAATACACCCTTTCAACCGAGCTTCAGCTTACAAACCCAGCCAGCGGCAATCTACGCCAGACATCAGAAAATTGTTATATAATGGGCCTTTCTGACCCAACACAGCCACTTTATATGGACGGTGCCGAGATTACAAGGTTATCT
The DNA here is from genome assembly GCA_964370765.1 of uncultured Oscillospiraceae bacterium. GTDB lineage: Bacteria > Bacillota > Clostridia > Oscillospirales > Ruminococcaceae > CAYJBH01. The sequence continues at coordinate 1,584 of CAYJKW010000050.1, read as the reverse complement.
AGCTCCGGTAGTTTTGGCGTTCTTGTATCGCTTGATATGGGTGATAACACCTTTACGTTTACACAAGGGGATGCAACCGTCACAGCCGAGATTGAGCGATACAGCTATACATCCAGCGGCAGTAGCACTACCCAGCATGATGGAACACAGAAGGCGAACGAGGGTGTATCGGTAGAAATTGTCGAGCCGATAGCATCTGCCCTTAGCGATGCATCAAGTGATGGCAATATATCCGAGACCCTAAGGCAGGGCGCAGTGTTCGAGGTTGTGGGGAATGAGCTTACCACCCGCAGTGGCAAAACAACCTATGCATACCAGATGAGCAGTGGCGACTGGGTAATGGCATACAACACAAAGGCAACAGGACCTACCTCCTTGGTATGTGAAGGGTTAACCGCAACAGCCTACGATGGCGGGGAGATTATAGGTTTTACAGGGCTTGGGGCACCTGCTGTCTATGACGAGAGGTTGGGCAACCAGCTTATATTTACAATGTATGATGTCGATTTTTCATCGGCACTAACTACATTAGAATCCTTTAAGTCATCCAGTACCCTTGTAGATGATATAACAATCGAAACGGTTGATACTCGTACCGTACTAACCTTAACATTATCCTCCCAAAACCCTGTGTGGGGACATTATGTAGAATACACGGATGGCCTGCTTAATATCGATCTTGTTGCTGCACCTACACAACCAACCGGCCTGCCGTTAGACGGATTTACAATAATGATAGATGCAGGACATGGTGATCAGGATACCGGTGCACCCGGCATTGCGGGTGGAATATCCGGACCAACCGAAAAAGAGCTTAATCTTAACATCGCATTACTACTCGAACAGCGGCTAACACAGCTTGGCGCCGAGGTTATAATGACAAGGACAGATGATACGTTCCTAACACTACAGGAGCGTCTCACCCTATCCTTTACCGAGAAACCGCACTTCTTTTTATCAATACACCATAACAGCATAGCTCTTACCAGTGATGGAAACACCGCCGCCGGTATAGAGGGCTACTATTTCGAAGAAACCTCAAAAGCATTTTCCGAGGCATTGACCGAGAATATTGCAGGCTACACAGGCCGAGCAATCAGGGGCGACTTCTATAATTATTTTTACGTAACCCGTTCAACCGGCGCACAGTCGGTACTTTATGAGTATGGGTTCGTGATAAACCCTGTAGAGTATGATGACCTATACTCCCAGAGCGGAGTCCTATCTGCCACCTATGGTACCGCAGAGGGATTTTGTAGGGCGGTAGAAGAATTTTACAGGGTACACTCTACTGCAGGCTAAGGAAGGAGAACAACTATGGATGTAGGCAGCTTAAGCATCGATATGAGCATCGCCAAGACAATGCAGTCGGTAGGTATCGCCATGGCAAAAAATGTTATGACTACGGCCGAACAGCAGGGCGCTGCAATTATCCAGATGGCTGAGGCGGCAGTGCCAACAACACCGCCAACCGACACGATCGCAATCAATATGCGTGTATAATGGCTATCAGCTACAGCTTAAAACGCAGTAACCGACGCACCGTCGCTATTCGTATTAACGAAGAGGGCGGTGTTGAGGTTT
>CAYJKW010000049.1:0-16927 GCA_964370765.1 uncultured Oscillospiraceae bacterium | reverse complement strand
CAGATAAATGCACAGGATGGTATCTCCCTTATTCAGACATCTGAGGGCGCTTTAACAGAAGTACACAGCATGTTAAACCGTATGGTAGAGCTTGCAACAAAAGCAGCTAATGGTACCTACGAGGATGATGACCGCGGTCAGCTACAGAAGGAAATTACATCCTTAATCGAAGAGATTGATCGTATCGCAGAGAATACCAACTTCAACGGCGCAATGCTACTTGACGGATCGGTTGAACTAATTACCCTACAGATCGGTGATACATCCGCCCAGGCAATCGAAGTAAACATGACAGCTATGGATTCTACAGCTCTTGAAATCGATGCTATTGACATTAGTACACTAGTTGGTGCACAGAGTGCTATCGAGAACATTACAGCTGCTATCGACGAAGTTTCTACACAGCGTGCAGTTCTTGGTGCAGCACAGAACCGCTTAGAGCATACAATTAACAACCTTGGCGTAACAACAGAGAACCTAACAGCAGCTGAAAGCCGCATCCGTGATACCGACATGGCAACCGAGATGATGGCATACACAAAGAACACCGTTCTTGTACAGGCAGCACAGGCAATGTTAGCACAGGCTAATACACAGCCACAATCGGTTCTTCAGCTACTACAATAATCGAATCTTCATATCATACATACATTTCCATAAAACGTCCAAAAAAGGAAAGAGTGCTTGCACTCTTTCTTTTTTTGGATATAAATCATACCCCCCACAGATGAAATCGCTGTCTCATCTGTGGGGGGTATAGTTAGTTTTATAGCTTACATACTATCCGGTGCAGATACCGATAGTACTTTAAGTAGCTTTACCATAACATTTTTTGTGGCAATACTTAGTGCTAGTCGGTTTTTTGCCAGTTTTTCCTCCTCGCCTTTTATGCGGCACTCGGTATAAAATTTATGGAAAGTTGCGGCAAGCGTAAGCAGATATTTTGGTAGTAGTGACACATCATAGCTTGCAGCTGCATTATCGATAAGTTCAGGTAGTGCGCCTATCTGCATTAGCAGTGCACGCTCAGGGTCGGTGGTAAGTAGGCCTGCATCAAGTTCGGATGATGTTGCGGGTGTTATGCCTTCCTTTGCAAGTGTAGCAACCATATTTGCAATCCTTGCATGTGCATACTGTACATAGTAAACAGGATTTTCGCTGTTTGTCTGAACAGCAAGCTCTAGATCGAAATCAAGGTGTGTGCCGGACTCTCGCATGTTAAAGAAAAACCTTGCAGCATCTACGGGAACCTCCTGCAGTAGGGTTGCAAGTGTTATTGCCTTGCCACTGCGCTTACTCATTCTCACAATCTCTTTGCCGGACATAAGCCTTACAAGTTGGACAAGTATTACATTAAGTTTATCACCATCTGCACCTGCAGCGGTTATGGCGGCCTTTAACCTTGCGATATGGCCGTGGTGATCGGCCCCCCATATATCAATTGCTGTATCAAACTTTCTATCATTAAGCTTGTTTACATGGTAGGCAATATCGGCGGCAAGGTAGGTGGGCAGGCCATTTTGTCTTATTAGAACTTCGTCCTTTTCGCCACCACATTTAGAGAATGCAAAGAATGTAGCCCCATCCTGCTCGTAGGCAAGCCCGTTATCCTTAATTTTTTGAATTGTTTGGGCTACTGCACCGCTATCATAAAGGGTCTGCTCCGAAAAGAAGTTATCAAACTCGATACGGTATTCTCTTAGTGCTGATTTTATTCCTTCGATATTTTTTGGTAGTGCATATGTAACAAGTACATCACTACGGGTCCGCTCGTCGGAGTTTGTAAGAATATCACCCTTTTCTTTTGTGAATTCGGTGACTCTCTCGATTATATCATCACCCTGATAGCCATCCTCCGGAAAGGGGTGGAAATCATCAAATATCTGCATATATCTTGCAGATAGTGATGCACCAAACTTTGCTATCTGGTTACCCGCATCGTTAATATAAAACTCTTTAGTTACATCATAGCCAGCTAACTTTAAAAGTGCAGCAAGACTCTCACCAAGTGCTCCACCCCTTGCATTTCCTAGGTGCATGGGGCCGGTAGGATTTGCCGATACAAACTCCACATTTATACGCTTGCCGTTTCCGGTGGCGGTATTGCCGTAGTCAGAATCCTGTGTGGCTGCGGTAAGGATATCGTTAAAAAAGCTATCGTCACAGTAAAAGTTTAAAAATCCAGGTCCGGCTATCTCACAGCGCTGAATACCGTTGTAGGGTAGCTGTAGCCTTTCTTTAATAACTGCTGCTATCTTTGCCGGTGCAGATCTAAAAGCCTTTGCACCACACAGTGCAAGGTTAGATGAAAACTCACCGTTTTTTGATTCGGCAGGGCGCTCTATCGTGAATTCAGGCATATCGGCCTGTTGTAGTTCGCCTGCTGTTATGGCTGCGTTAACTGCATCACAAAGCATCTCCCTAAGATGAGTTTGTGCCGTTTTAAATCTATCGTTTGACATTCCGTTTCTCCTTTTTTACTGCATCTCGGCAGGATCTTTTGCCTCCTTCACGGTTATATCAACCGTGTTACTGCTTATATTGTTTGAGTTTACATCCACATCATAACAAAAAAGCAATCTACCGCCATCATTATTAAGTGTATTAATAATATTATTTCCGCTAATACCAAGGGATAGTGCCCCAAAGCCGGTTTCGTAGTGGCATACATGACGTTTGCCGGATTCGATGCTAAGCTGTGAGTTGGCCTTGCCAAACCTAATCATTGTAACCATGCCCTGTTTATCTACCTTAACGGTAGTTGTACTTCCATCGTAACCGGTTGCCTCGGTCTCTTTATAGCTGATAAAGTAGCTGCCATTTTTTTTATGATAGCTGCCACGTGTCATAAGTGTAACAGAGTTTTCATCATCGGGGGTTTTTTGTGTCCCCTCTATCTTTATTATATAGTCTTCTTTCATCTATTCTCCTCTGCCTTTACGGTTATAGGCTTTATGTCGTGACCGGTAAACAGCCGTGCAAGCTCGGCAAACTGCTGTGGAAGATCCGATACAAGATAGGTCACATCACCACCATCGGTATTTAACATTTCGTTTTTAACTAGATAGTCCGCTGTGTTTTTTGCAGCCTCGGCACCGCTATCTATAAGTGTTATTCCTTTTGCCACACGTGATATTACCGGTGCAAGTAGTGGGTAGTGGGTGCAACCCAGAATAAGCGTATCTATTCCCTTTTCCAGTAGTGGTGTTAGGTATTGCTTTGCAACAAGGTAGCTAACCTCGTTGTCGGGCTGTACAAAGCCTGCCTCTACAAGTGGCACAAAAAGTGGGCAGGATGCCTGTACGGCCTCAATATTAAGCTTGCCAAGTGCCTTTTGGTATGAATCAGAGTTTATTGTAGCCGCGGTTGCTATAACGCCGACCTTAGCATTAGCTGTAGCCTTTGCCGCAGCACCGACAGCCGGACCAATAACACCGTCTACCGGTATTTCACTACGTAGCTCGTCAATATCTACTACCGATGATACTGTGCCGCAGGCGATTAGCACATATTTAATATTGTATCTTCGTAGAAGGGCAATGTCGGACAGTGCAAATGTTTTGATTATCTCCCTACTTCGGTTACCATAGGGAACCCTTGCAGTATCTCCAAAATAGATGATATCTTCGCTTGGCATTAATTTATGTAAAACACGCATTGCAGATAGTCCGCCAAGGCCGCTGTCAAAAACCCCTATAGGGCGTCTATCCATTGTTTTCCTCCAGTGCCAGCTCAATAAGCCGTGTCAAAAGTTCACTGTAGTTCATGCCACTAAACTGCATAAGTTTTGGATACATGCTTATGCTGGTAAAGCCCGGCATTGTGTTAATCTCGTTAAGCAGTATCTCCCCGTCTGAGTGCCGCATAAAAAAGTCAACCCTTGCAAGTCCTTTGCAACCTATTGTGGTAAAAGCTTTTATGGCAAGCTCTCTAATCCTATCTGCTTTATCTTGCGGTATCCTTGCCGGTATATATTGCTCCGGCTCATCGTTATGATATTTGTCATCGTAGCTGTAAAATGTGTCACCAGGCACAATCTCGCCTATTGCCGAGGCAATGGGCGACGTATTACCAAGCACAGCACATTCAAGCTCTATTCCGTCAACTGCGGCCTCGATAAGTATTCGGCTATCATGTGCGGCAGCAGTTAGTATTGCAGGTGATAACTCGCTTTTATCGGTTACACGGCTGACACCGATTGAAGAACCCTCGCATGCCGGTTTAATAAACAGTGGTAGCCCAAGTTGTTCTACTGTTTCATCTATGTACTGCTGTGTAAGCGGTAGATCAGCCCTTGTTAACATGCGGTAGTTACAGTGTGGTATGCCGACATTTTCGGTTAGAACATTTGTTATATATTTATCCATACATGCACCGCTTGCGATAGTGCCGGAGCCAACAAATGGAATACCGGCTAGCGACAGCAGTCCTTGTAAAGTGCCATCTTCCCCGTTTTTGCCGTGCAAAACCGGAAAAACAACATCAATCTTTTTAAGTTGATAGCGCCCCTCGTCGCAGATAATTATACCCCTTGCCGAGCTATCCGGTGATATAAATGCCGGCAGGCAATCCGGAAAAAACTCCCAGCTACCATCCGTTATCTGACTTATCCCATCAGGAAAGTAGAGCCAACGGCCTTTTTTTGTAATACCTATCTTTATAACCTCGAAACGACTTGTATCGATATGGGTTATTATTGATGCGGCGGATATACAGGAGATATCATGCTCGGAGGATACTCCGCCAAACAGGACGAGTACTCTTGTTTTAGACATTGTTAACCTCGTTTAGTTTTTAGTAAATTGTACAGCTACAGTTAAAAAAATATTCCGGGTATCTGCCCGATAGAGCTAATTACCCCTGCAATAAACCTTGGGATAATAAGAAAAAAAGAAATTCCAAAAAATAAAATCCCAATGCCACACACTACCGATAGTACAATTATGACGTTTCGTAAAAAGTTGTTTGCACCAAAATTTATATATGCAAAGGTAACTACTGCTATTCCGACTATTATCCTAAAAAACACATCGGAAAACATTAGCCCAAAAAAGCTAAGTGTAGTAAGCCCGAATATATCTATACTCATTACGGTAATTCCTTTCCCGGCTTTATTGTGCCGGAACTGCCGATGTGGGTTGCTCTTCTACCGGTGTTTGGGTAGTCTCGGGTTCTTCTACCGGTACAACTGCATTGGGGTCTATATAGTACGGCGAGCCGGCTAGGTATGGGTTTGTCTCGGTGTGTACTGTATGGGTTTGCAGGTAATCCCGTATCTCTATATATCCTTCCGGTTTTATATGGTAACCATCTGCCTGTGCAATATCTGCCCTTAGAAAACCGTTGCTATCTGCAAGTATTTCGTGCAGATCAATATATTGAACCCCTCTTTCGGTGGCAAGCACAGCAAGTTGATCGTTTAGGCTATTGATATAGGCAACGCTGTAACGCTCATCGGCAGAGCGTGACTCGGTCTGTGGTGGGATACTCATAAGATAGATAATGGCATTTGGTAGCTTTGTATTTAGTGTATCAAGTAGCATTGTGAACGATGCTAATACCTGTGCCTCGCTTGCCCAGACAAGATCGTTGGCACCGGCTAGGATATAAATCTTGGCAGGACTGTAGGTTCCCATTAGATCTATGGGGTTAATTGCCGCGCCGTCCGGTCCCTCCACCGTGTTTGTTACAAAACCCTGGGTAGACATACCTTTATAGGCCGCACTGAACGAGTTTGGGAAAATTTTATATGCCTCCACAAAACCCTGTGCCAGTGAGTCGCCCATAAAAACAGCGTCATTAAAATAGACCATATCAACCTTACCGTTTTCGGGCAAGGATAGCATCTTTGCCGATTGTGCCTGCGGCGGCAGAAGATTTATGGTTTTTTCGACTGTATTGGGTATAGCTAGCTGTGAAACCGATTGCTGTGGTGTTGTAGTTGTTGAGTCTGACTCACCCGTGTTTTGTGAGTCGGTAGGATCTGCTGGTGCTACAAGCTCCGGTACAGATGCTAAAAAACCTGACTCAAAAAATTTAACAAAGCCAAAAGAAAATACACCGGTCATTATTAAAAACATTACCGATAATGCCATGCGGCGCCTTGCTGCATTTTGACGTCGCTTTGCCTGAATCCTTCGCATATCGGAGAGAGATCTCGGTTGGCTGTGATTACTGCTTTGCATCATCTTGCTCTAAACTTTCATCATTGTTGTTTACAAAAACCTTTTCTATTACAGCCCAAACATTCATGTTTACAATTAAGTTAATAAGTGAAAAGTGGTACACAAAAAAACATGGAATAGTAAAGGGGAAAAACAAAATTGTAGCTGCCCAGATAGGTGCAGTGGTTATAAGTATTAGCCCGGAACGGGGTAGGAACGCAACTGTAAGTAACAGTGCATTTTTTAGTTGCTGTTTTAGTGGTAGATCTACAACCGCAATAAGGGTGAAAAGATAGTTGCTTGCAATCATAATTATAACAAGCATAAGTATTGTAATGCTGGAAAGCATTAGGGTTAGGATCTGCTCGGCACCGGTTGCGGTGTTATTCCATGATGAATAAAAAAATGCGCCAACACCACATATAGCCAGTAGTAGTGCTACTAATAAGCCGGCACCAAAGGCACGTTTAAAGTTTTCTTTAAAGGCAGTTTTAAATTCATGAAAAACATAGCAGGGGATATCCCTAACCCTTTTTGTTATAACGGCAGATAGTGCAACGGTTGCAGGACCGATAGTAACTATAGGTATACAGCATATTAAATATATGATATTAAGTTTAAAAAGATCACCCATGTCCCTTGCAATTATTTCAAATAGACGCATGATACCCGTTTTTTTTGGTTCGTCCTTGCGAACGCCCTTACCTTCTTTAAGATAGTTAGGTGAAAAAAATCCCAAGCTACTATTCTCCTTTACTTTTTTTGTTAAAAATACTCGCTGCAAATGACCTTGCTTGCAGCAGTTCATTTTTATAGATAACGATTAATATTATAGCACAAAATAAGGTGAAAGTAAATTTAATCCAAAAAATATTTGTGAAAATTGTGCCAAATATCGCCATAATAACCACTATTGCAAGGCTTATCGAGCTTCTTGCGGGGCTATCTATGGTGCGGTAAAATTTCTGTGCAACTATTGTCCTAAAAACAAACATTAATATGCCGGATATCGCAACCGAGGCAGCGGCACCTATCATGCCAAATGTCGGTGTTAAGATAAGGCTAAATATTATAGTGCCGATAAGTGATATTGCAATACCGACTGCATCAAATATAGTTCGCCTTGATATAGATATGCCGTAGACGGTAGTTTCACTTATTATTAAGAAAAGTGGTCCGAGCGATAGTATTGGAAACAGCTCCATGCCGCTGCGATAGTCTGCACCAAGTACCATAAAAAGTATATCTTCAAACATAATTAGCAGCGCAAAGAATAGTGCGGTTAAAAGCAGTACATAGTCGTGCACCTTTGCAATTTCTTTTTGATTTGTGCGATAGTTTGCATAGATAAATGCCGACCAGTAGGTTGCAAACCCCGCCTGAATAACAGCAATAACGTTTGATAGAAGAACCACCATGGAGTATATGCCCTGCTCAGCACTACCGAACATGTTGCCTATATATGCCTTAGAAAAAAAGGAGGTAAGGTATAGCATTACCGGTGTTGGTGCAAGCGCAAGACCATAGGGAACAATGGTGTTTAATCCCTCTTTGTTTAAAGATACCTTGTCGGGTAGAATTTTATCCCTTCTAAGTAGTGCGAATATTAGCGCAAAAACTAAAAGTCCACCGGTTAAAAATATAACTACCATCTCAAATGTGGGCTGTATAAATGCACCAATTACGTAAAAAAACCTACTAAAAAACTGCATACCAATGCTTTCTATCGTATAGAGCTTTAGGTTTTGTTCCATACGGTAGGCAATGTTATAAAAACGTGCAAGCATTAAAAGAAAAGCATTAATAAAAAGTAGTGGTGTTATATATCCCGGCATGGTTTGGGAGAAAAAAATCATTGTTATCGAGTCGCCAAAAAACAGCGATGCCGGTATGCCAAATATTATAAGGGTGGTAGCAGAGAAAAAAAGGCAGACGGTAAAAAGCCTTTTTGCACCCATACCAAAAGGAGGTTCATTAAAAAAGCGGATAAATGCCTGATCTAACCCCAGTACGGCGCTGTTCATGATTAGCGTTGCGGCCGATATAAAAAGATCTACCGGCCCGAATACCTCCGGCGACATAAGATAGGTCGTCATAAGTACCGATAGGCCGTAGATAATGAAGTTCACATAGGTTGCAACAGAGTAGGACATTGCCGAGCGTAGAAAACCCGCTACGGAAAATTTTTTTTGCATCGGCTAGTTCCCCCCGATTTTATCTACAAAGAAGGCTGCCTTTTTACGCATCTGTGCTACCTTTTGTTTAGGCAGATAACCCTTTTGTACATAACCATATATTCTGCCGGCAAAATCGGCAAAAGGTGGGCAAAACTTTAGTCTTGAGGGATTAAATCCAAATGTATGGAAGATATGTATGCCTACAAGGGCACAATATTTTAACAGGTTAAATTTAGGGGTGTAACCATCCCCAAAAATCCTTGCCCTTGGTGGATCTTTATGAACTTTTTCAAGCAGATCACACATACGGATATAGGCCGGCTTTTCTGTAACGCTGTAAAAGCTTTTTAAAAAGTCCTCATCAAATGGATAGATGTCATCGCTTGCATCTAGATCTTTTAAAAGGGTGTTAAGATCACTAATATAATCTGCCTGCTCGTAGATAACGGGATCATACTCCTGCTCTATTGGGTAGGGGCGAATTATGCCACAGCCTTTACCGGCAAAATACACCTCGGCAAGGGCTGTAGACATCCAGTTATACACCCTATCCGTTACCACAACCCATTGTTTTACCGAATGGTCGGATATTACATGAAAGTTGTTGAACTGTTTTTGCATCTCGCCAAGTCTCTCACACCGCCACTCACTTGGGTGGGGGCGGTATATAATGCTAATATCATCGATGCGCTTTAGCGCTTCGCAAAACCAATCAAGCGTTGTATCCATTGATTTTTTGTTTGTATCTCTAAAACCCTTAAAATCAAGGCCGGCCATGGCACTAAGTTCCTCGACCTCTTTGTCGTCCATGTTGGCATAGCCAAAGGATGATATGTAAAGTATCATTCTGCGACCAGAATCTATACTATAGTTTTTGCAGATCTCCTCACGGCTCATGTAATAGCCATCGAATTCGGGCCGCAGAAAATCCAGCTGTAGCGCACCGGTAATCTCCAGGCTGCTTTCCGGTACACCTTCGGATAATAGGCGCTGGCGTGTAGCCTCCCCCCAACAGGTTTGCACCGCAAAGCGGGCATTTTCAAGGCAGTTGAAAAACGGGCTCTGCTCCTGTTCGCGCGATAGTATCTGTTCCCAGTGTAGGTTTACCACCCTGTCTAGCTTGCCTACGTTATTATATACATGGCTATTGATAGATTCGTTATTGTACATGCAGGATGTGACTATTACCCTTGGTTTTTTATAGGTAAAGTATCTTAGCTTCTTACGGTCTAACAGCTGGCGTATCTCTACGGTGTAACCACGGCGCATAAGCTCCGCCTCTAACAGCAGTATGCATTCATACTCTCTTACAGGATGTTCGTATAGAATTAAAAAATCCAGCATGTTACCTCACTGTAGTTAAATCCTCGATGAAAAGCTTTTCGGTAAACTCCGGTAACCCTACAACAGGGTCAAGGTGAAAACCGTCGTAGTACATCTCCTGCGGGTAGTCGATAATCTTGTCCTGCTCATAGTCCAGTACTGTTATTCCCTCGTCACGTAGTCGCTCTAAAACCGGCTGTATATCGTTATATATTCCCAGTGGTTCTATAACATACTCGGTTATCGATTCGTGTGCAGGTGGAAGCACCACGGTAAAGTTTATGCCCTGCTGCTCACACTGCTTTGCAATCTGTATAATCCTATCTACTGCGCTGTTATTTAGGGTGTAATCTTCGCTCTGGGCATATATTATTTCGCTGTAGTCCATTAGGTTTTGGCGGTAGGGTAGCGGGTTGCCCTGTTCGTCCACAAAATCGGCATCCGTCCAATCACCCTGCTCCATAGATACACCACTGCTCTCGCCCCTTAGGTTAAGCCGTATTTCGTTTAGCATCTCTATGTTATAATCAAAATTTGTCATATAGGCAAGTGGATTTTTAACAACAAGCTCTATCTGTTCTGTCCTATCTTTATAATAGGTGGTGTTTAGCGTGTAAAACGATAGGCTAAGCACCACATTTTTTATATTAGGATTTGTCGTTAGTGCAAATTCATACAGATCCATCGCCTCGGTTACCGATGCACCACCGAAACAAAGATTTGCATATCTCTCACCGGTTAGCTGTTCTACAAGCTCCATATCAAGGTGGGCAAGGCGTGAATCCCCTACAAGTATGCTGTTTGCCGGATCTTGTATGTAATCCCTTGTTCGGTAGATAACGCTGTTGGTGTTGGCTATTTCCTTTAGACCAAGATAGTTATATGGCTCAAAAACAAAAAATAGCACAAAATACCCTACAATGGGCAGAACTACAAGAAATATTCTAAAAAGTATTTTTTTCAAATCTGTGCTAAATCCTTTCTCTAAAAGCCTGCATAGATAAAGCTTGCCGAGCTGCCAAAACCACCGTTATTAAGTAAAAAGCCTGCAAAACATAGCCCAATAACTAGATAGTATATAACCCAGCGGTAACGTAGATTACAGATAAGCTCAACCTCGGTACACTTTTTATTAAAGCATTTATTATCAAGCAGTAGTACAACGGCAAGTGATATAATACAGAAAAGTAGATAGGCGGATGCAATAAGTGGGTCGGCATTAAAGGTGGTAGCGGCGGTAAAATAGCTTGCGAAGTTTAAATCGGCTATTGTGAATATTCTGCTGAATATCGAGCTTGCCTCTACCATATCGCCCGAGCGGAAGAATACAAGGCTTGCCGAAAAAAGTAAGAATACAACGGCCCTTTTTGCTAAAAGCCTAACAGCGCCCTGTTTTTTAGGGGGCTTGCGGTAATATTTATGAAGCAGTTCCTCCCCAATGCGAAACACAGCCTGAAGGATTCCCCATATCAAAAAGGTAAAGCCTGCACCATGCCACAGGCCGGATATTACAAAAAGTATGATTATTGTACTGTATAGTGGAAGTCCGGTGAAAAAGCGGCCTATAAATGGTAGCTTAGAAAATGGGCGGTTCCAGACAAGCGGTGTAAAGATATAGTCCTGCAACCACCTAGAAAGTGATATATGCCAGCGCTGCCAAAAGCCGGAAAAGTTTGTGCTGTAAAATGGTTGTTTGAAGTTAGGTGCAAGGGTAATGCCAAAAACTTGGGCCGAACCCCTTGCAATATCGGTATAGCCGGAAAAATCAAAATACAGCTGTAGCGTAAAAAGCAGGCAGGCAACAAACAGTACCGCACCACCGGCGGAACTATCCTTAAATATGGGGGATATTATGTTACCAAGTGGTATGGCTACACATAGTTTTTTTAAAAAGCCGATTGCAATAATAAATACCCCTTCGGCAGTTTTTTGGTAATCGAATATCAGCGGTTTAGAAAGTTGTGGCAGTAGGGTATCGCTACGTGGGATAGGCCCTGCCGAGAGTTGTGCAAAAAAACCGATAAATAGGCTGTAACGCAATAAGTTTTTTTCCGGCTTGTTTGCACCGGTTGCAACATCCACAAGATAGCCAATTGTAGAAAAGGTATAGTAGCTTATACCAACCGGCATAATAATTGAGATATCCTCCGGCATAAACAGGTAGCGGTATTTAAAAAAGCAGAGTACCGCCACGGCGGCCGTAACGGTAGCTGTTAGTATTAGTGCTATGCGCCCCTTTTTAAGGGCAAGCCCACCTAAATATCCCACAGCTATATAGCCGGGTAGAACATAGAAAAGCGATGGCTCGAACATAATATAAAATATAATACTTACAACAGCAAGGTACCCACAACGCAGCTTAGCCGGCAGTAGGTAGTAAAGGATTGCCGCTAACGGCAGAAATATTAGGTAGGAGGTTGCTAAAAATTCCATCTTAAAATTTTACAGTCCTTTTTAGTGTTGTACAAAGTGAAATTCGGTAACATTATTACCGAACTTCACAAATATAGTTTATAATATAACATATACTTACGCTTTATGCAAGCAGTATAGCATTGTTGGAAATATATTCCCTTGCATCGTTGATAAAAGGCGCTGCCATAGAAAGTGTGGTAACCGAAAGCTCAAGGTAGCGCATGGCTATCTCCGGTTGTGCGGCAGATTCGCCGCAGATAGATACCGGTATGTTCTCCCTTTTTGCAGCCTTAACTGTCATATCGATAAGGCGCAATATTGCAGGCGATGCAGTTAAGAAATAGCTATCCACCAAGGTGTTTTCACGGTCGGCAGCATGGGTGTATTGGGTTAGATCGTTTGTTCCTATACTAAAGAAATCAGCCTTTTTTGCAAGTTCTGTTGCACAAAGTGCTGCGGCAGGAGTCTCTATCATTGCACCAAACTTTACCTCGGGCGAATATGGCATCTTTGCCATATCCATATCATATTTTACCCTTGCAACAACCTCCATTGCCTCGTTAAAATCACTGACGGTTGCAATCATCGGAAACATTATAGATATTGGCCCTTTTACCGAGGCACGTAGTAGTGCTACAAGTTGCTCTTGAAACATGTCGCGGCGCAGTAGCGATAGGCGTATTCCTCTTACTCCAAGTGCCGGGTTTGGCTCGTCGTTTATCGATATGCTACGCACAAATTTGTCGGCGCCTATGTCCATAGTGCGAATAGTAAGTGGGCAACCCTTGGCAGCCTCGATACAGGATAGGTAGAATTCGTACTGCTCCTGCTCGTTAGGGATGGTTTTCCCCATATACAGACCTTCGCTACGAAGTAGCCCTATACCGGTGGCACCTAAAGAAAGTGCATTTGTAATATCATCCGGTGTTGCACAGTTGGCATAAAGGTCTACCTTTATGTTGTTACGGGATACTGCCGGCTTTTGTGGTGTGTCGTGTAGCTTGTTTCGGTCCCTTACAATCTTGTGCATGCGATGTGTAAATCTTGTTTTTACCCCCTCGCTTGGGTATAGGAATATCTCGCCTGTATTACCGTCAACCGCTATTGGATCACCATCCTTTAGGCTTTCGATATCTATCGGTGCACGAACAATTGCAGGTATACCCATAGTTCGTGCAATGATCGAGGCATGACCCTGTTTAGATCCCTTAACCGTAACTATTGCAAGTAGCATATTGCGATCAATTGCTACCATGTCACTGGGTGTTAGCTCCTCCGCAACAACTATACAGGGGCTTTTAAGCGATAATCTTTCACGCGGGGCATCGTCTAAGATATCTACAACCCTTCTACAGGCATCTCGGATATCTACCGAACGCTCGCTAAAATAATCATCCCCTATACTTTGTAATTTTTTTTCAAAAATTCTGGACGCTCTCTCAACAGAGGCTGCTGCACCTGCACCGGCCTCTATATAACTATAAATCTCCTTTAAAAAGCCGTTATCGGCAAGGATTGCTACCTGAAATTCGATAATCTCCTTGTCCTCGCCAACAGCCTGCTCTCTAAGCATTACAAGTTCATCTTTGGCAAGAAGATTCGCTGCATTAAACCTTTCCTTTTCCTGCGCAGGGTCTTTCATCTGGCGCATAACGGTAGGCTTTGCTCGATCCGGGATTCTTATGTTGCCTATAGCAAGACCGGATGCAGCTGATATGCCAGTAATAATCTGCATATTCACCCCCAAACTCTCCATTATCGGCATGGTATCGTTCGTCTATACCGTGCCGACCTCCATCATCTTAACAGCATTTGTTGCGGTATCCAGCCGCAATAATTTTGATACGCCGTCTTCCTGCATCGTCACACCGTACAGGACATTGGCCTCTTCCATGGTACCTCGTCTATGTGTAATAACTATGAACTGGGTATCGGTAATATTTTTTAGGTAGGATGCAAATCTTGCAACGTTTACATCGTCAAGTGCGGCATCAATCTCGTCCAGTACACAAAATGGCGCAGGATTTACCGCGAGTATTGCAAAATAGATTGCAGTTGCTACCAGTGCTTGCTCACCACCCGAAAGACTTTCAAGGCTTTTAATAACCTTGCCTGGCGGAGAGACCGCTATATCAATGCCACTTTCTAAAACATTTTCGGGATCACTTAGGCTAAGACCTGCGCTACCGCCGCCAAACAGCTTTGTGAATATTTCGGAAAAGTTGCGATTAATCTTTTCAAAGCTTGCTGAGAAAATACTTTTCATATCTAACGACAGCTCGCCAATAAGTTTTATAAGGCCTGCCCTTGCCTGCTCTATATCTTCTAGTTGCTTTTTCATGAATTCGTATCGTTCCGATACCTCGCCATATTCTTCTATGGCCGCAACGTTAACGTTACCAAGGCTACGTATCTCGGCTCGTAATTCCGAAACTCTACGTTTTAACGCTGCAAGGTTTTCGTACTCTATTACAAATTCACCGGCATCGGTTATGCCAAGTTCGTAGTCCTCCCAAAGTTTGGTAATTGTACCATCGTATTCGCTTTGGTGGGAATGTTCCTTCTCGGCAAGTCTAGTGCGTTCCTTTGCTAAATCCTCCTGTCGTGCATAAAACTGCTTAACATCGGAGGATAGGCTGGTTATCTGCGTCTCACCGGTAAGCCTGTTTTGCCTTATACTGTCTATCTCCTCGGCAAGTTTTTTTGCACGCTGTATACTTTTTTCTCTTAGCTGCGTGCTCTGTTCACATTCTTTCTCGTTATTGGCAATGCTTGCTTTAAGTTCTGCAAGTTGTCCCTCACGTTGTAACCTTTCGGTGGCCGCATGCCCTGCCCTTGCACGAAGTGAATCATAGCTCTGCTGTGCCTGCTCCACATCCTTTTGAAGTGCCAGTGCAGCTAATCGATTATCAGAAAGCTCCTGCTGCTTTTTTGTAATATTGTCGCTGTGTTCATCACCAAGGTGTAGATCTATCTGCTGTTTTAGCTCAGCAAGACGGTTATCAACATCCACGATATCGCCGGCAACTTTTACCTTTTTCTGCGTTAACTCGGCAAATCTATCTGCCATCGCCTCCTGTCTTGCCATTGCCGTTTCAAGTGTGCTTTCGGCAACATCCCTTAGCTGTATTGCCGCCTGTTCCTCGGTGGATACACGGATTAAATCCTCCTCTGCAGAGCGGCGCTCGGCATCTGCTGCGGTCATATCCGCCTGTACCGTGGCAAGTTCACGATCATGTGATAGGTGCGATTGTTCTAACTCGGCTAGCTT
Source organism: uncultured Oscillospiraceae bacterium (assembly GCA_964370765.1). GTDB lineage: Bacteria > Bacillota > Clostridia > Oscillospirales > Ruminococcaceae > CAYJBH01. Next base: position 1,577 of record CAYJKW010000049.1, on the reverse strand, counting down.
GGCTGTATGTGCTTTAATATCATTTTTTAGTTTTTCTATCTCGGTTTTACGGCTAAATGCACCACTTCCCTTTGCGTGGGAACCACCGGTAAAAGAACCACCGGCATTAATTACCTGACCATCGGTTGTGACTATTCGGTATCGGTAGCCAAGTTGTTTTGCATATGCGGATGCTGCATTTAGATCATCGGCGATAAGTATTCGACCAAGTAGGTTAGACACTACCTTTTCATACCTTGCATCGGCAGATACTACACTGCTTGCAGTTATAGCACCGCTTGGTAGGTTATCCCTAATCTCACCGGATGGCCTAACGGTATCAAGAGGTAGAAATGTTGCACGCCCAAGCCTGTCATCTTTTAGCATGGCAATGGCCGCCTTAGCGCTACGCTCATTTTCCATGATTATATTTTGCGCAGCATTTCCAAGTGCAGTTTCGATTGCAAGTTCGTATCCTTTGTTAACCGACAACAAAGCGGATACTGCACCCAGTACACCACCTAATCTACCATTTTTTCCAGCTGTTAATACTGCCCTAACGCTGTTAAAATACCCCTCGTTACTGTTTTGTAGATCCTCTAACAGGTGCAGGCGATCGGTCATCTTGCGTAGGTTATGCCGGTATTCATCCTGCTTTACCTTTGCAGTATCGGTTTGGCGGCTTTTTGCCTCTAACTTTAGGCGCAAGCCCTCGTTAATGTTTTTATGACGGGAGATAATCTCCTGTATATCCTCTTTTTGACGACGATATTTTTTACAGGTTGCCTTAGTTTCCTCTAAACGCTGTTCGCAGTCCTGCGTTTGTTGATCGGCCTCTTTGCGCCCGACTGTTAAACTTTCTATATCGGCAAGAATCGTAGCCTCGGTTATCTTTAGGTCGGCAAGCACAGCAGATAGACTTGCCTGTTTATATTCAGCGGAATCTCTCTCTCTACCTGATTCTGCTGCCTGTTTTGCAAGGGCATCTATCTCGGCAACAAGCTGCGCAACTGCAGCATCGGCTACAGCACTTTCTTTAATCAGCTTTTCCAGCCGTTCACGTTCATCATCGATGAGTGTTTTTTCATTTTCACCCTGCGTTGCAAGGCCCTCAAGCTCTGCCTGCAATGCCTCGCACCGACCGGAAATATGTATATTATCATTTTTAAGAACAGCAATTCTACCGGCATGGGTTGCCGCTTCTTCGTCTGCCAATCTTATATCGGCATTTTTTTCCTCTATCTCTATAAGTGCGTCGCCTGCCTGACGGCGAAGCTGTTCTATTTTGTTTTCGATCTCGTCAATCTTTGCACGATTTTCATCATAGTCGGCCGATACAAGTTCCCTTTTGTTTGCAGCCTCCCTAAGCTGTACCTTGGTTTTTTCAAGTATATCAAGATAAAGCGTAATCTCACAACGTTTACGCTCGTCGGCTAATATTAAAAAACGTTTTGCCTTTTCCGATTCTTTTGCAAGTGGGCCTACACGTGCCTCAAGTTCGCTAAAAATATCGGTAAGTCTTACCAGATTTTCGGCGGTGGCAGCAAGTTTTTTTTCTGCCTCGTTACGGCGGTAGCGGTATTTTGCAATTCCGCTTG
>CAYJKW010000048.1:0-16979 GCA_964370765.1 uncultured Oscillospiraceae bacterium | reverse complement strand
GTACCCGGATTTGTGCCTGTACCCGGATCTGTGCCTGTACCCGGACCTGTGCCTGTACCCGGATCTGTGCCTGTACCCGGACCTGTGCCTGTACCCGGAGTTGTTACTAAGTTTATCTTGTAGTATGGTTTGGATATATAGGTTATGTCGAGTTTGTGGTTGGCAACCTCGGCATTGTCGGTTCTGGAGTTTCCTGCATGTACAGTAGCCGAATCAACTACATCGATAGTACCCGTATGGGCTGTTGTTTTACCAAATACCTCGGCCGAGCCTGCAGTAAAAGTTAGTGTTCCGAAAAGCGCAATACCCTCGGTGCTTTCACTGACTAGGCTGCCGCCCTCCACCCTTGCACCGGATGCCAGGGCAAAACCTGTAGTGCTTTTTGCCGTTATATCAGCACCTTCCTTGGCATTAACGCTGGTTGCAGCGCCGGCACCCGACACACTCTCGGTCCACAGTTTAGCGTTAGATACTACGGTTGCACCGAATAGCCCGTTGCCGGTGGTGCTTTTTGCCGTTACGTCGCCACCGGTGATAAAGGATGCACCGTTTATACCATTGCCGGCTATCGAAATGGCTGTTAGTTTGCCGCCGCTTATATTTATGTTAAATCCGGTAGGTACATATATACCGTGACCGGTATTTATGTTAACGTTGCTGGTAGCAGTTACAGTACCGCCGGTTATGTGAAGGGATGCAGTTGTGGAGGCTATTGCGGTACCATCCGATAAAACGTTAAGTGTATCGGCTAGCCCGACTGCGTGTAACGTTAGATCACCGGCCACCGAGATTCCATCAGAGGCTGTGCCCGCTGTAGCTGCTGTAGTATCAATAGATACTGCACCGGAAAAAATTATCTTTAAATTACCGTTTGCGATTATAGGGCCGTTTAACGATACACCGGTAAGGGTAAGTTCGGCAGGTGTTTTTGTAGGGTCATAACTTACGTTTTGGGCTGGGTCCCCACTAGATAGAACATCGGCTAGATTTGCGGATGTTACAGCTGTGCCGGCAACGGTTACGGGATAGGTTGTGTCCGCCGCCAAAGCATAGATGCCGGCATTAAGAATTTGGCCAAACGGAAATAAACCGGCCAAAACTGCAACGCAGATTAGAAGGGTGGTTAATTTTTTTAATAATAGTTTCATAGGTATAAGTGATTCCAGTGTGTGTCTAAAATATTAGAAACACAAATTCATCATCTACTCTGTCTTTATATTACAATAAAAATGGTGAAATGTCAATATTTGTAATAAATTTACACAGAAAACTATTGACAAGCTATAAAATTAATGATAACATAAATTCATATAATTCACATTGAGAGGGTGTTATGAAAACATTTCCAGATAAATTAAGGCAGGCGCGGCAGGCGCTAAAGCTAAGTCAGCAACGTTTAGCGGATCTTGTGGGTATATCGGCTCGCAGTGTAATCAAATACGAGGTGGAGGGCATACAGCCAAGAAAGTCAGTGTTAGAGCGTATTGCAAAGGTTTTACAGCTTTCGCCGGAATATCTTATTAACGATGATATCACCGATCCAAGGCATGGGCTTCAGCAAGAGATTAATGAAGTTTATGAAGTTACAAACGAAAAGGCCGGTAAGGAGCTTGATTTTTTGTTGCAACGTAGCCATGCACTATTCGCAGGGGGGGAGCTTAGCCAGGAGGCAAAGGATGAATTTTTCGAGGCTGTAACTAAATCATACATACATTGTAAAGAGGTTGCACGTAACAAGACAAGATAAAAGATTAGGTGGTTTAAGGGTGAAAAGAATAATGCTTATAGCAAACACCGTGCAGGACATTATTGCACAGCACGGTGATGGCGATTTGAGCTTGCTGTGTGAACAGCTTGAGGTGATACTTAACTATAGTCCGATGGGATCGGCCGAGGGTGGATGCAAGGGCTTTTTTGCTGTTTTCTTCGAACAGCCATGCATTACCGTTAACAACCGCCTTCCACAGCGTACGGCGGAGGTTGTGCTTGCCCACGAAATAGGGCATGCGGTGCTACACCGTGAGTATGCGATCGATAATACCCTTGCGGACTTTACACTTTTTAAAACCTCTAACATTTTGGAGAGGGAGGCAAACCTGTTTGCAGCCGAGCTGTTGATAAGCGATGATGAAATAATGGAGCTTGTGTATCAGGGTTTAGATCAACTTACAATCGCAAACGTATTAGAGCTACCATTCGAGATGGTAGCCTATAAGTTCGAGCTATTGTTGGCAAAGGGTGTTGTTAACTTTGCTCCGCCTATTCCTGCAAAAAGCACGTTTTTAGCAAGGAATCTTGGCGGTTATTGATTTATATTTATTGTCTCACGTATTACATACTGTGGTGAGTTGTTAAGGCTTATATAGATACGCCCTATGTATTCCCCTATAAGTCCGAGCATACACATAATTATACCGCCGATAAGCAGTAATGCTGCCATCATGGAGCTGTATCCCATGGGTACCTCCGGTGAGACAAAACGATTGATTACAATATATACTACATAGAATGCGCCGCCCAGTGCGACTAAAAAACCTAATATAGTTGCAAGGCGAAGCGGCCGTACCGAAAATGCGGTAAAGCCGTTTAGCCATAACTTTAACAATTTTTTAAGTGTGTAGCCGGAGGCACCGCTTGATCTTGGACGTAGTGCAACCTCTACCGAACCTATGCTTAATGTGGCACGGAACACAAGGCCACCAAGGTAGGGGTAGGGGTTGTTGTATCGTATCATCTCCTCGGCTATAAAGCGTTTCATTGCAAAGAAGCTTGTTATCTCGACATCGGTTGGCTTTGATAAAAGATATTGTGCCATTATATCGTTTACTCTACTACCCATGTTGCGAAACGCTCCACGCTCACTGTCGGGGTAGTTTGCATACACTACATCAAAACCCTCGTTGACCTTGTCTACAAGCCGTAGACTATCTTCAATCGGTATCTGACCATCATCATCCACCGAGACAATTATCTCCCCCTCGGCGTAGCGGTAACCCGCTAAAAGTGCCGAGTGCTGGCCAAAGTTTTTTGCAAAATTAATGGCCTTAATACTGCTGTTTTTTTCGGCTAGCTGCTTAATAACGTTATAGACATTATCGGGGGAATTGTCGTTTACTAAGATTACCTCGTAGCGATAGTCGGTGCGTTGATTCATTAAAGACTCAATTTCGGCTACTACCGATGCAAGCGTTTTTTCGGAGTTATAACAGGGTATTACAAAAGATATAAGCGACATTAATCCTCCTTGTTTAAAATAGCCATAAAGACCATGTCCTTGTATTGGCCATCTATTCTAACATCCTGTGCAAAGTTGCCCTCTACCGTAAAGCCACATCTTTTATAGCTTTTAATTGCACGGGTATTATCGGCAAAGACCCTTAAAAAAACCTTGTTAAGCCGTAGTTCCTCAAACGCATATTTTAGAATAAGCTCGGTAGCCTTGGGGCCGTACCCCCTGCCCATATCCGCAGTATCACCGATGAATATTCCATATTCGGCCTTGTTGTGATTCTTGTCAATATCCCTTAGATAGACCGAACCGATTGGCCTTTTATCCTGCGATGTCTCGATAATAAACTGCGCAACATGGCCTGTGTAAACCTCGTTTTTTAGCCAGTTGTTATGAAGCTCCTCGGTAAAGTTTTTCTGGAAAACAAACTGTTGTTTAACCTGTGGATTGTTTCGCCACCTTACAATTAACGGTGTATCGGTATCGGTTATTGGCCTTATTTTTATCTCACCCTGCTGTGTAGCCATGTGTGTAGTTCCTTTTATAATGTTAATATGGTTATCCCCTAAATACCGTAAGCTCTATACCATGTTTATGGATTAACTCTAAGAACTGATAGTTTACCTGTTGGCGAACATTAATAAATTCGGCGTATTCTGCTGTAACGGTGGAGTATGCAAGCCATACGATTACCCCGCTTGTTGTAAAATCTGTTATCTTTACTATTACAGTGTCGGCAAGTAGGTCGTCACGTGCTTTAAGGATTTTTTCAGTTTCGGCAACAACTGCTTTTATATTATCAAGCGGTGTTTGAGGATTAACTGCGATCTTGTGGGTTGCATAACGGTTTTTAAGGTCGGTGTAGCTTACTATCGGCTCGGCCGTTACCTTGGAGTTTGGGATTACGTTTATCGAACCGTCCATAGCCCTAATCTTAGTGTTACGGAAGGTGACTTCCTCCACCGACCCCTCAATCGTGCCGGCTACAATCCAGTCCCCAACCTGAAATGGTTTTTCGAAAATAAGTATGACACCGCTAAAAAAGTTAGCTGCACTATCCTGTGCGGCCAGTGCAAATGTTAAACCGCCAAGCCCAAGGCCTGCAAGTAGGCCGTTAACATCATAGCCGAACTCCCCTATAAGCACAACGGTGCTGATAGACAGGATTATAAATCTAAAGACATAGCCTAAAAACTTTGATGCCATCTGCCCTGCTTGAATATCAACCTTGCTACCGACATTGTGGATTAACTCGGTAAAGATATCGCTTGCCAAAAACAGGCCCCAGGTAATGTATAGAATTATAGCTATTCGGATTATCTTGTTGCCGATTAGCTGCATCGTATCGGATGGTACAATATTAAAGGCGCTAAAACCTAGGATTATGGCAACAAATAAACCTATGAATAATATCATTACCGTTGTAGGTATGGCAAATGATTCGACGATAATGTTGTTATATTTGTGGCGTGTTTTATCACATAGCCGTACAAAAAAAGGACTGATTATGTTTTTATAAAGCCTGCTTAAAACTATTGCAGCAAAAAATACAGCTACAGCTGCAATAAGAAAAAATGAGTTGATATTTATACCGAAAAATGTTATCATAATTATTATAGTTTTGTGTAGATGATTTTACTATTATACACTAATTTTTTTATTGTTTCAATGCCTGTGGAGGATAAATTTGCAATATCTTAATCTATTGATAAAGCCGGCAAGCGGCATGTGTGATATGCGCTGTAGGTACTGCTTTTACGCCGACGAAACATCAAAACGTGATATACCTAACTATGGTTTTATGTCGGTTGATACCTTGAAAAACATCTTAAAGAATACGCTAAGCGAGGTTACACGCCATATTACCATTGCATTTCAGGGCGGTGAGCCAACCCTTGCGGGACTATCTTTTTTTAGGCAGGTTGTGGAGCTTGTGCCACAGTTTAATGTCAACAAGGTGCAGGTAGCATATGCTATACAGACAAACGGCCTATCGATAGATGATGATTGGTGCCGGTTTTTTAAGGAGAATAATTTCCTTGTAGGACTTTCGCTGGACGGTGCTAAAGATCTGCACGATAAATATCGTATCGATGCGGCAGGTAAGGGGACATACAGTAGGGTTTTGCGTGCAAAGCAGCTGCTATTTAACCATGGGGTGGATACAAACGTGCTTGCTGTACTTACTAAGGATAGCTGTCGTAGCTTTAATAAGACCTATAATTTTTTTAATCGTAGCGGACTTGAATATCAACAGTATATACCATGTCTTGACCCCCTTGGTGATAAAAGAGGGGGAGAGGAATGGTCGCTTACACCGGATGATTTTGAAAAATATCTAAAATCAGCGTTTGATTGTTGGTACCATGATGCGATGAGCGGTAAAAAGAAGTACCACCGTTTTTTTGACAACCTTTTACTAATGGTAGACGGGCGCCCATACGAGGCTTGTGGGATGAGCGGTGTCTGTTCCATGCAGTATGTGATCGAGGCAAACGGCGATGTGTACCCCTGTGATTTTTATATGCTTGATGACTACCGACTGGGCAACCTAAACGAAAACTCCCTAAAGGAGATAGACGAGAAAAGGGATGAGATAGGCTTTGTAAAACAGAGTACACATGTAGCCGAGCAATGCAAGGTATGTAGATGGTACAGGATATGCCGTGGCGGCTGTAGGCGGGACAGGGATTACTACGAGGATGGACTTGGTGCTAACTATTTCTGTAAGGCCTATAAAAACTTTTACCCCTTTGCACTTCCACGATTGCAGGAGGTATATAACCTGTTAATAAGGATGCAAAGATAGCATAAAAGCATCGCTGAGTCGGTGCATACATAGCCGCCGTAAAGATTGACAAGGGGCGGTTATGTTGTATAATTAATATAGCCGAAAAGATCATTAAGGATACGGCAAAACCCCTTTGCTAGGTATAACGGAGGAAGGTTATGATATGTAAAAATTGCGGTAACTTTATACCGCCCGAATCCTTTTACTGTACACGCTGTGGAAAAAAATCGGCATGTGCCGCTAAGGAGACATTAAACCGATTTAAAGCAAATAATATTGTACAGGGAATACTTTTAAACCCCTATGAGTTTTCGCTGTTTGTTGCAAGTACGCTGATATTTATCTTTACCCTTACGCATTGGATTAAGATATCGCCGGACTTTATTACTCTTACATCGGTTTTTGAGGCTGTGCCGTTTTTTGCCGGCTTATCGGAGATGCCGCAGATTATCAGAAACGATTATTCTATCTTGGATATTGTGAACCTGTTCTTTACTATGTTTTCATCCCTAAGCGGTGTATGGGTACTACCATTTTTTGCACTGTTTCTTTTGGTTGCTGGGTTTTCTATATTGTTATCCAATGCATTGTTTGTAATATTTTTACATAGCAATAGCAAGCATATTAACCTTTTGGGGAAGCTTGCCTACCTTATATCTATGGCTGCCGCCTTAACACCGTTTTTAGTAAGTTTTTTGTTAAATTCGTATGTGACATCACAGCTTAAAGAGGTGAATTTTCCGGTAGCGTTGCTGGATGTAAGGTTGTTTTCGGTTACGATTAGCCCCTGCATTATTATAGTGCTTTGCATAGCGGGGCTTGTATTATTAAAAAAAATAAAAAAGAAAGGTGATTAGCATGTCGTTTATGAAGCTGTTTAAAAAGGAAGAATCTCCGTATGAGCGTATGAGGAAGGAGATAGATAGTATCGAATTTAAAAAGCGCACAATACAGGCAAGCCTTGATGAAGATAGGGCCGAGACCGATGCCGAGATAGAAAAGATTTTGGTGCGTATTGGGTCTGTAGTCTACGAGAGCCACCTTGCCGGAATCACCGACTATAAGTTTGACGATTATTTTGCCAAGATTGCAACGCTGCGTGAGGAGTTTAAGCAGCAAAAAACACGTACCGAGGAGATTATCAACAACTATGATTACGAGATTAATATCTTAGAGGCAAGTTGCGGTATACCATCATCACGCCCAGCACAGAGCACCGTGGTACAGGACGGGTGTTTTTGCGGTAAATGCGGAAACACAATGTCAAACGAGGATATTTTTTGCAATCGTTGTGGTACAAAAAAAGCTGAGGAGCAGGTTGAGGATACAGCTGTAGACAACGCACTATAATAACAGTGGCCTTAGTTTGTTTACAGCACTTGCTAAAGGTGTACGCACAGGCCGAAGGTGAGTTTAAGACTGCGAATAAACTTGATGTTACACGAAAAGCTGAGCCCTGCCTATACACTGAATTACATTAAACAGGTTGCCCCTTACCGCTACGATAGATAGTAGGGGGGAGAGCTTTGTTTGACATAGGCCCGAAAGAGTATATTAAAAGTTTAGGATGATTTATGAAACTTAACTACAAGAGAACCTTTTTTATCGGCCTTGCATTTTTGTCTATCTCGGCCTTTTGGCAGATGTATGACAATATTATACCGCTTATTCTACAAAACCGTTTCGGCCTTGCCGAGACGGCAACGGGTGTTGTAATGGCTGCGGACAATGTGCTTGCTGTATTTTTGCTGCCGTTACTTGGCGCAGCATCCGATAAGGTTAACACTCCGCTGGGTAAACGTACACCGTTTATTATTGTAGGAACGGTTATAGCGGTGGTGCTTATGTTAATTTTGCCGGTTACACAGTCACTTACAACGTTTGTGATAGCGCTTGGTGCCACATTGCTTGCTATGGCGCTTTATCGCTCGCCGGCCGTTGCCCTTATGCCTGATTTAACGCCAAAGCCGCTACGCAGTAAAGGTAACGCTGTAATTAACCTTATGGGCGCTATCGGTGCGATGATTGCACTTGTGTTTATATCCACCCTTGTGCCGAAGGGCGAAAACCCAAGCTATCTTGCGGTGTTTATTGGTGTTGCGATTTTAATGGTTGTTGCGGTTATTGTACTGCTTTTAACAACAAGGGAAAATAAGGTGGCTGATCAGGTTGCAAAGGAATATCCGGAGCAGCAGGAGACCTTAACTCAAGATGGCACTATGGCTCCTGAGGTTAGAAAAAGCCTGTTTCTTATACTCGCCTCAATATTTTTATGGTTTACTGCCTATAACGCTGTTACCACTGCATTTTCTAGGTATGCTACAACGGTGTGGGGGCTTGAGGGCGGAAGCTTTGCTGATGCACTGCTTGTTGCAACGGTATCGGCAATACTATCCTACATCCCCATAGGAATTGTGGCAAGCCGTATAGGCAGGAAAAAAACGATACTAATAGGGCTTGTACTTATGCTTATAAGTTTTGCGGCGGCATTTGCCTTTACAAGCTACCATCCGTTAATTAATCTGGGGTTTGCCCTTATAGGGATAGGTTGGGCAGCTGTAAGTGTTAATTCGCTTCCGATGGTGGTGGAGATGAGTAAGGGTAGCGACATAGGTCGTTACACCGGACTATACTATACATTTTCTATGTCGGCACAGATAATAACACCGATACTGTCCGGTATGCTACTACAGAATATATCCTATCGCGTGCTTTTTCCATACAGCGTCTTGTTTACGGCGGCTGCAATACTAACTATGAGTATGGTAAAACACGGTGACTCTAAACCGGGGCAGAAAAAACAGTTACTTGATAACTATGATGTAGAGGATTAATAAAGCGTAGATTTAAAGCTGCTGTAACCATAGTTGCAGCAGCTTTATTATATGAAATATAAAACTATAAATTTAAAGGCAGGGTTGTTGCTAAATAACAGGGAATATAATCTTAGTAATAAAGGATACACCGGCAAGCTTAAAATCCTCCGGCGATAGTATGTATTCCTCCGATACATTTCCGTTAAGTTTATAGTTGTGGGCATCCATCCAGTGAAGTGTCTTGGCATGGGTGTCTATTATATTGTGGTAATCGCCACAGTGTAGTACCGTAATGGCCTTATGTGCGGGGATAGTCTTCATAAATTCGTGCTCAACCCCATTTTGTTGCTGTATAGGCAGTGCAACCTCCAGTAGGCAGTTTGTCTTAAAAAACTGCTCCATGACAGAATCGGTATGGTAGGTAAGTGTTATACAACCCAATACTGTAAGTTTATACTTATTTGCTAAGTTATAAAGCTCCAGCCGCCTATCTACCGAAAACTCAGAGTTACGGTAGGCCGCCTCCTCCCGTACGGTATATAGTACGGTGCGCTGTGGAATTTCCTCAAGCTTAATATCCAGCATGTTTTCGTTTAGTCCGGGCTGTGCCTGCTTTTCTACCTTTTCCTTAATAATGTTATTGTGTAATACGATTTTTTCTAGTAGGTGCTCGCCTGTAAGGCAGGCTTTTTGTGCCTCCGCAATTTTATTTTGTAGCTGTAGTAGCTGCCCCTTTATAGAGTCCTCGTAGTGTTGCATATCGGCACAGGTAATAAGATATTTTATCTCCTTTAAAGAAAACTCCAGCTGCTGTAGTTTTCTTACTATAGATACAATAAAGATATCGTCCCTTGTGTAGTACCGATAACCGGTATTGCTGTTCTTAATAGATGGTACAACTAAACCTATCTGATCATAGTACCTTAAGGTTTTGGGGTTAACATCACAGATTTTTGCTACCTCCCCAACCGTATAGTTATCCTTACTGTGAATAGCCCCCACCACCTTTCTTTAATGTATACATTACTTCCACTCAATAGTTTAACAGAAATATTATACTTTGTAAACAAAAAGTTACATTTACTAGAATGTTGGAAGCAGAATTGCAGTTGTAGCCGCCATGCAACAAAACATTCCTTTAGGTGGAATGTTCACCAAAGCAACATAAATTGTGTAAAATGCCGTTATATGAGCTAAATAAAACTACTTTAGTGCAAACTGTATAACAACATTGATATCAGGTTGTGCATAAAAACTATAAGTTGTAGATAAAAAAAACAAAATTATTACAAATATTTTTGAAAATAAACATTGACATTCTAATTGGTGGATAACATATAATAATGCTTGTTGAACACAGACCGGCAGGTTGTTATTGTTATAACGGCTAAATAGGGTATCCATTTATCCGTAAAGCTGACTACGGATAAACTGATATATAATAGTAAAGATGAGGAGATAGCATTATGAAAAAACTACTGGCAATTCTATTAGTTATGACCCTTGCAGTTGGTAGCTTCGCAGGATGCGCAGCACCGGCAGAGGAGGCCGCTACTACAGAGGCCCCGACAGAGGCAGCAACAACCGAAGAGGCACCGGCAGAGGAAGCGGCTGCAGGTTACACCGCCGAAGACCCACTTGTTTTAAAGTTAAGTCATGTATTCTCTGTTGATACACCGATGGATAACTCTGCAAAGCTTGCAGCAACAAATATTGAGGAGAGAACCGGTGGTGCAATCATAATTGAAGTAAGTGGCAACGGTACACTTCCATACGGTACAGATGCTATCGAGCAGTGTGCAAGGGGTGCTGATTTTATTAGCCTTTATGACCCGGCAGTTATGGCAGACTGGGTGCCGGACTACCTAGCACTTATGGGACCTTTCCTTGTGTCTACACGTGATGAGTTTGTAGAGCTTTGTAACTCCGATGTAGTGGCCGAGATGAATGCCGCAGCCGAGGAGCAGGGTCTTAAGGTTCTTTCACTTCCCTTTAACTTTGGTTTTCGTAACATAGCATCCGGCAAAATAGAGGTTAGTACTGTTGCAGACCTTGAGGGTGCAAAGTTCCGTGTTCCCGGATCACAGATCTTTATCGAGACATTTAATGCACTAGGTGCAAACTCAATAACAACACCTTCTTCTGAGGTTTATAACGCAATACAGACCGGACTTGCAGATGCACACGAAACATCACTTTCCGATATGGCTCAGATGCAGATGCAGGAGGTTATCAGTAGCGTTACAATGACAAACCACTTCATCGGTACATCATCCGCAGTTATGTCTAACGATGTATTCATGACAATGAGCGAAGAGCAACAGACAATTGTACTTGAAGAGTTTGCAAATGCTGCAGAGGTTTGCTCGGCTGAGTACGAAGTTCGTGACGTAGAAGCACGCGCACAGTTTGAAGAGCTTGGCATTAAATTTATCGAGCCAACAGAGGAAGCACTTGCAGAATTTAGAGAGAAGACAGCGGTTGTTTACTCCCCAGATATCTTCCCCGGAATGACAGCCGATATCTATGACCAGCTAAGGGCTGTAATTGCAGAATAATCTTTAGGTTTTATCAGAATGATTGAGTATAGTATATTCTGTGGAATATGCTATACTCAAATTCCGAAGGGAGAAAGATGGACAAAAAAAATAAAGGCGGGTTGCTAAATACGCTCATGAAGATGGATATCTATCTGGGCTGTACTTTCTTTGCGGTACTTGTTCTGCTTGTAATTGCAAATGTTGTAACTCGTTATGTATTTAATACCGGCTTTAGCTGGGCGGAGGAACTGGTTTTAATTCTTTTTGCCTGGTCAACATATTTCGGAATAGCGGTTGCATACCGTTACGACACACATATTAAGGTGGATTTTATCTTTAAGATGTTTCCGAAAGGTTTTCAAAGGGTGTTGGATATTGTTATCGAGATAGCGCTGGTTGTTCTTGCCGGATTCTTTAGCTATCTATCGGTAATACTTTGCACTAATGTAGGGAACAAAAGAACATTGGTAATGCGACTACCGGCCAATGTTGTAAATTTAACAATACTTGTATGCTTTGCCATTATAACTATTTCAGGAATTGTAAAGATATATAAGAAGATAAAGGGTACTTATATGCCGGAAGACCCGATGGCAGATATTAAAGAGATTGTAATTGATTAAATTATCTTAGGAGGACTTTATAGTGGAAGGTGTAACGTTTATAAGTTATATTCCATTAATTCTTGCTTTTGCCCTAATGTTTATAAGGGTTCCTGCAGGTTTTGCCATGCTTTTGGCTTCAATGGTTTATTTTATGTTTTTTACCTCATCAATGCCGGTAGATTTGGCATTACAAAACATGGTTGCAGGTGTTCAGGATTTCGGCTTACTTGCGGTACCTTTCTTTATTATGGCCGGCGTTGTTATGAACTATTCCGGTATAAGCTCCAAGATAATGTCCTTTTCTGAGCTGCTTGTTGGCCATATGCCCGGTGGTCTTGGTCAGGTTAACGTTCTTATGAGTACGCTTCTTGGTGGTGTTTCCGGCTCCGGTAATGCCGACACGGCTATGCAGTGTAAGATGCTTGTTCCAGAGATGGTTAAGCGTGGATACGACAAAGAGGTTGCGGCAGCAATTACTGCATCTTCATCCATTATTCCGGCCGTTATTCCCCCCGGAATTGTTATGATTATGTACTGTATGGCTGCAAGAACATCTATCGGTCAGGTTTTCGCAGCGGGTTACATACCGGGACTACTGCTTTGTGTAGGACTTATGATAACAACCGCAATTGTATCTAAGAAAAAGGGCTACCCCGCAACAAGAACAGAAAAGGCAAAACCAAAAGAGATTTTCTTCGGTTTTATGAGTGCTGTTTTAGCCCTGTTCCTACCGCTTGGTCTACTTATGGGACTTCGTTTTGGTATGTTTACTGCAACAGAGGGTGGTGCAATGGCTGTTGCCTACTGTGCTATCGTCGGGGGACTTGTATACAGGAAGTTTAAGCTAAAGCATATCTGGCCGGTAATTAAGGAAACCTTCTTCTCTACCTCTTCAATTATGCTTATAATTATTGCGGCTAAACTGTTTGGATACTACCTGTCCTATGAGCGTATACCGGAACATCTATCTTCTATAATAATGTCGTTTGCGGTAAATAAATATGTCTTTTTAATCTTTGTTGTACTTGCCCTTTTATTTGTGGGCATGTTCATGGAGGCTAGCCCCTGCATGTTTATCTTTGTGCCACTGCTTATTGTGCCACTACAAACACTTGGTATCGACCTTGTTCATTTTGGTATTGTAATGACAATTACAATGATGATAGGTGGAATTACACCGCCTTTCGGGTCTATGATGTTTATTGCATGCGATATGACCGGCGTTACGATGGAAAAATTTACAAAGGCCAACCTCCCATTCCTTGCTACTATATTATTTATTCTTGCACTAGTTGTATTTATAGAGCCAATCACCATGTTTATTCCCACCTTGATGTACGGATAAATTATATTGGCTAAAAGGAGTATTAAAAATGTCGATCTATACAGAAAAGCAAAGAGAACTGCCTGTAAAACATACCACCGATGTATTGGTTATCGGCGGGGGGCCGTCCGGAATTGCCGCTGCTATAGCGGCAGCAAGGGCCGGTGCAAAAACTATGATAGTTGAGCGTTACGGTAGTTTTGGTGGTGTGATCACTCAGGTGGGCGTAGAGGCAGTTGCGTGGTACCGCCACGAGGGTCTTGTAAACGAGGCCGAGGGGCTACTGTTCGAGATGGAGGATACAGCTAACAGGATGGGCGCCGCACGTAAGGAGTGCCAGTCCGATAGTATGGCGCTGGACACCGAGCTGTTTAAATATGTCTGTGATACTATGGTTTTAGATGCAGGCGTTGATGTGCTTTTTCACACCTATGTTGTAGACGCAATTGTAGAGCATGGCATTGTTACCGGTGTAATAACCGAGAGCAAAAGCGGCCGTGAGGCAATCATGGCAAAAAGGGTTGTAGATTGCACAGGTGATGGTGATATAATAGAATATTCGGGTGCGTTTTTTAATAAAGCCCCCAAAAAGGAACTGATGGCGGTAACATCGCTTTTTAGCTGTAAAGGGGTGGACTGTGAAAAGTTTATGAGCTATGTTTTAAACGACCTTAAACCAACATATAAAGACTGGGGTGGCAACGCATGGAAACAGGAATCGGATGGTAAGACGGATGATATGTTTTCACCCTTTATTGAGCGACCCTTTGTTGATGCTATAAAAAATGGGGAGCTGGTAATAGAGGATGAGTTTGTAACCATTGGTGGAACATGGAGCAGCCTAACCGAGTATGGTGAGGTTACACAGCTTAATCTTGTGTTTATGCGAAATATCGACTGTACCGATGCAACAGAGTTAACACGTGCAGAGTTAATGGGGCGTAGGTACTGTATGAAAGCACTTGATATATTACGTAAAAAAGTTCCGGGTTTTGAAAATGCTGTAATAAGCAGATTTAGCACAACGCTGGGTACAAGGGAATCAAGGTTGTTGGACGGAGAATACACCATTACAAAGGAAGATGTTTTTAGCCAAGGTAGGTTTGACGATGCAGTAGCAATGTTTCCGGAGTTTATAGATGGTAGAAGCTACCTAATATTACCTACAACAGGCCGCTACTATCAGATACCTTATCGTGCACTTAAACCTAAAAATATAGATAACCTATTGGTCGCCGGAAGATGTATATCGGGCGAACCGGTGGCACATACATCATTTAGAAATATGGCGTGCTGTATTGCAACAGGTCAGGCGGCTGGCATTGCTGCGGCGATATCGATACAGGATGGTGTAACTACCGGCGATGTGTCCGTTTCCAAGGTACAGGCAGAACTAAAAAATCAGCATGTACAACTTACAGGTAGATCCTCAAATCTAACATAAAAAGCAAAAGGACCGCTGTGAAGCGGCCTTTTTGCTAAAAAACAAAATGACAAAAATTAAGAGGTGCAATTATAAAAGCGAATACCAATATATACGGCCCGTTAATGGCGCTTGCAAGTGCCTTGCTATTCAGTTTCGGTGGGGTTATAGTAAAGCTAATGCCATGGCACGCCCTTAGCGTTAACTCGGTAAGGAATGCAGTAGCTATAATTATTACTATTATCTATATAAAAAAGATAGGGCACAAGCTAAAGTTTAATAGGTATATACTGTTGGGCGCAATAAGTATGATGCTAACCACAACACTTTACTGCCTAGCAATACGCATGACAACTGCGGCTAATGCAATACTTTTGCAATACACAAGCCCACTTTTTATTATACTGTTTACCTACCTTGCGTTTAAGGTGAAGCCTAAAAGGCTGGATGTTTCGATGTGTATAGCCGTTTTTATAGGTATATCTTGCTTCTTTTTTGATAGCCTATCTACCGGAAATACAGTTGGCGAACTGTTGGCCCTTATTAGCGGCTGTACATTTGCGATGGTTTTTATGGCTAATATTCTACCGGGGGGAGATGCCCTGTCTGCATTTTTAATCGGTGAAGTTATATCAACGGTGGTAGGGTTACCCTTTCTTGTTAAGGAGACGGATTTTTCAGCACCGGTGGTACTGGGTGGGGTAGCAATGGGTGTAATAATCGGCGGCGGGTATGTTTTGCTTGCTGTAGCACTTAGGCATGTAAAGCCGGTAACAGCAAACCTATTAGGAACAATTGAGCCGATATTAAATCCGGTGTGGGTTGCAATATTTTATGGTGAGACAATTACTCCTTTAGCTTTTGTGGGTATGGTGATAGTTATTGTGTCGGTTGCACTTTACAACGTGCTATCGGCGATGAAATACAAAACCTGATAGCGATAAAACAATTTAGCCTATTTGTTACCATAGCTTATTGCCTCTGATGGACATGCAAGCAGGCAGTCACCACACTCGTCACAGCGTGACGTATCTATACAGTAGCTGTTGTTTTCATTTTTTACTGCCTTAAATGAACATACCTCTTCGCATCTGCCACAGCTAATACATCGATTGTTATCGATTAGCATACCTGTGGTTACGATATCCCAACCACCATATGAAAAATAGGTTCTTTGAATCTTGTTTTCACGCGATATTTTTTCAAAATCGTAGTCAAATACATCGCCCCTTGCCTTAGTAATACAAAAGGTAACCATTGCGGGGTATTTTGCAACATCTTTAATCCCCATGTCAAACATGGGGTTGTTTTTTGCCTTGATTTCCTCAAGGGTAATCTCCTTAACCTCCCCGGTAAGCCTAATGGCGTAACCTGGCTTGAAGATATATTCGCCGTTATCGGCATGTTCTATGGTTGTACTGTTAGCACATAGACCGCAAACCGATACACGCTTGCCCTCTTTAAGTTGCTTATAAAAAGATTTTGTGTACATGGTCATAAAATAAATTCCATCATCATCGTAGGCTCTAAAATGGGCCATTCTTGTTTGTGGTGCATCCTTATCCAAAGTAGCAAAGACGACAGTTCCAATTTTATTAAATGCCTCATAGATATCCTTGATGTTCATAACTAAACCCAACCTCTCGTGTGTGTAATTAGTAGCATAGCTTTGATATGTATGCTTGTTTATTATTATAGCATTTATAAATGAAAAAACAATAAAAAGTATAAAGATATGGTAATTGTTCACACCATATCTTTATACTAAAACACGCTGGGTTATAGTGTTTTTAAGCAAGTATTACAGGTTGTACATTGGGCTATTTTTGGGAAAAGTTTTTGCAAAAATGTGGGGTGTCCACAGCCATTTCGGTTGTAGTTTCGTTAGTAACATTAATAATGTTAAGCTGACATCGATCGCCCGAAACATAGTGTTTACACTCAGATACATTACAGTTTACACCGGGATTGTTCATTTAGCTCACCTCCTTTATGTTTTATTAATTTTAATATTAACTAAAATCTTAACTTTATACACGAAGTTAGCAATTGCTGTAATTAAAGGTATCAAAAGTAAATAAAATGCCTTGAAAATACATAAAAATATAAATATCAAAAAAAATTGCAAAAAATAAAAAATAATACTTGAAATTTAGATTGGACTATGTTATAATGAGCAAACGAGGTTGAAACACCTCAAACGCCATGTGCGGATGTGGCGGAATTGGCAGACGCGCTAGACTTAGGATCT
>CAYJKW010000047.1:0-17032 GCA_964370765.1 uncultured Oscillospiraceae bacterium | reverse complement strand
TTTGATATGATTATAGATTTAATTTTTGTTAGGGTTGATTATCCTACTTTTTCTACAAATTCTAAAGATTTAATTTCCGCTGCTGATTACTCGGTACGTACCTTAAAAGAAAAACAAGGCGATGATAGGTATCTATACGATATTTCTATTATGCAAAATATGTCTGAGCAAAATTTAATGACGCAAAAAATAAAAGATGCTCTGGCTAATGATGATTTTGTAGTTCACTATCAGCCGATTTTTGCTGTTGATAAAAAAACTTTCACACAAGCAGAGGCATTAGTGAGAATGCTTGATAATGATAAATTATTATACCCTAATAGTTTTATTGATCTGGCTGAAAAAAACGGGCTTATAACAAAAATTACCTATAAAGTTTTAGAGATTGTTTGTAGGGATTTAAAAAGCTTATTGGATAATAACCAATTAAATCCGCAGTTTGAGTCTGTTTCGGTAAATTTTCCATACTATCAATTTGCTTTACCTGAAATGGTTGAAGATGTTTTAGCAATCCTATCCAAATACAATATTCCGCCCTCTATGATTAAAATTGAAATCACTGAAAGAGTTCTTATTTCAGATAGCTATAACATGAAAACTGTTATGAAGAAAATGCAGGAAAAGGGATTTGTTTTTGAGCTTGATGATTTTGGAATTGAATATTCTAATATGAGTGTTTTGTTAGATTTGCCGCTTGATATAATTAAAATCGACAGAAGCCTTCTACTTTCTGCAACAAAATCTCAAAAAAATAGAAAATTTTTCGAACATCTTGTATTAGGGATTAAATCTACTAATAAGAAAATTATCGTTGAAGGAATTGAAGAGTTAGAGCAAAAAGATCTATGTATTTCTTGTAAATGCGATTATATTCAAGGCTACTTTTTCTCAAAACCTAAGGCTATTAATAATGTTGTTGACTTCATCAACAAAAATTCATACATTTATGACGATGTGGCAGGTGATACATAAAAAGATTAATTATTGATTTTATATTGTGTTAAACAATAAAATATGGTATTCTTTATGCAAAGTGAGAAAGAAGGAGCTTTTATAAAAATGAAAAAAATTAGGAATAAAATCGTTGTAGCAGTGTTAGGGGCGATCGTTATAACTGCCCTTGTATTGAGCATAATGTCGGTAACCACTACCCTTAACTCCTCTATTGTAACAACAAAAAGCACACTAGAGGAAACTGCAGTTATTGCGGCTAACTCTGCAAGCACTACAATTGCAACATATACTGTAGCAGTGGGAGAAATTGCAACCAATGAGATACTTTACTCATCTGATGCCTCAACTTCAGAGAAAAGAGCATATATAGATTCAAAAACTGCACAATACTATATGCGTTTCGGTAGCATGCTAGACGAAAATGGTATTGATATTTTTACAGGTGAGGACCTATCAAACCGTAGTTATTATAATGGGGCTAAAGCTGGAGGAACATATTTTTCTGAACCCTATATAAACGATGATAAGTCCGATGCATATATTGCAGTAGCTGCACCTGTTATGGACGGTGAAAAATTTGTTGGTGTGCTGTACTTTTATTGTGACACTGTTGTTCTACAAAATTTTGTAGAAAGCGTTGCAATTGGTGAGTCAGGAAGTGCCTATATTTTAGACAAAACAGGAAATACAATTGCATACAACGACTACTCCTTGGTTCTATCTCAGTCAAATGCAATAGCGGATGCTAAAAATAATCCAACCGATAGCTTATTAGCAGAGCTTGCCGCTATAGAACAACAAATGATTAGTGGTAATACAGGTGTAGGCACATATAATTACAATGGCCTTAACCAATACCAAGCATATGCACCTATCCCCAATACCGATGGATGGAGCATTGCTGTTTCATCTACAGAAGCAGAGCTTTTAGCAACAGCCAACAACTCGATAATTCTTATATTTATAGTTTCTTCAATAATGATTGCAATTGGCATCGTAATTGCAATATATCTAAGCTCGTCCATAAGCAAACCTGTTGTACAGTGTGTGGAAAGACTTAATTCTCTCGCACAAGGCGACCTTACCTCACCGGTGCCGGTTGTTAACACAAAGGATGAGACACATCAGCTTGCACAATCTACTGGGGCCATTATCTCCAGCCTGTCCGAAATTATCTTTGACCTAGATACTGCACTTGCCGATATGGCAGATGGTACGCTTAATATCGATTTTAACAAGGAAGATGCCTATATCGGAGACTATCGGTCTATCTACACATCTGTAGTGCTAATCGCAGATAGCCTATCTACCACAATGGCACAGATAAACACGGCCACTTCACAGCTTAATTCGGGCGCTGATCAGATGTCCTCAGGTGCACAGGTGTTAGCACAGGGGGCAACAGAGCAATCCACAGCTATAGAAGGTCTTGCTACAACTATCGAGCATATGGCTAGCCAGACTGCTCAAACAGCAACAGATGCACAGGATGTAAGAGCTGCCAACGAAAAATCACAACAGGCACTTGCACATAGCAATGAGCAGATGCTTCAAATGCTTTCTGCCATGCAGGAGATAAATGATAAAGCTACCGAAATTAGTAAAATTGTAAAGGCAATCGATGATATTGCGTTCCAGACTAATATTCTTGCACTTAACGCCGCTGTAGAGGCAGCACGCGCAGGGGCTTCCGGAAAGGGTTTTGCCGTTGTTGCTGACGAGGTAAGAAATCTTGCAGCAAAATCTGCAGAATCGGCAAAAAACACCACACTGTTGATTGAGGAAACGATTGCAGTTGTTAGAAACGGCAACCAGATTGCAAACGAAACATCGAACTCTATTGGAGTGGTTGGAACAAATGCAACAGAGCTTGGCGAGCTTGTAAACAGGATTACAGCAGCGGTTTCAGCGCAGGCAGCCGCCTCCAACCAGATTAATCATGGTGTAGAGCAGATATCTTCTGTTGTTCAATCTAATACAGCAACCGCGGAAGAAAGTGCAGCTACCAGCCAAGAGTTATCCAATCAGGCACGCGCACTTGAAACATTAGTTAGTCGTTTTAGATTTTAGAAATAAAAATAGTAGCACCTACTTTTTATGCGACATTTATAAAAAAATACAGTAACCTACTATAATAAAGTTATGGACGGATAGCCAAGCGCTATCCGTCCATATTGCTTAGTGAGGCAATGGATAGTATATAATCTAAGCCTTTGGAAGGGTTTTGTGTGGTAAACACATACCTTGAAAATGGTTTTGCCGATAAAGAGAAAATTGTCGAATTGTAAATTAAGAATTATTTTGAGCTTGAAAAAATATTGATAATATGTTATAACATAATAAGTTAGCTGTAACTAATTATTGGAAGATGTTAATTCAGAATAAAAGTTATTTGCTAGTTATAAAAACAACAGGGCGGGGATTAATGGCTGAAGTTGAAAAAGAAAAGCAGGTAGCAAAGCTAATGATTAAAATATTTTGCAAGAAAAAACATAAGCAAATAGAGCTTTGCAAAGGCTGTAAAGAGCTTTTAAACTATGTGCAAATAAGAGCGGAGAAGTGTCCCTATAAGGAGACAAAAACCTTTTGTTCAAACTGTAAGACCCATTGTTACAAACCCGACATGAGAGAGTATATAAGAACGGTAATGAGATTTTCAGGACCACGAATGATACTATATCATCCTGTCATTGCAATCAAACATTTAATAGCAACGAAAAAGGAAGGCAGAGAGTGAAAGTAAAAAAAATAATCTATTTAACTATTGGATGTGTTGGTTTGGCGTTAGGCGCTGTTGGCGCAGTAGTACCGTTACTTCCGGCGTTTCCTTTTCTTTTAATAGCAGCATTTGGTTTTGGAAAGAGTAGCGAAAAACTTGATAGCTGGTTTAAAAATACCAAGCTTTATAAAAACAATCTGGAAAGTTATGTACAGAAAAAGGGGATGACAGTAAAAACAAAAATTAAAATAATAATAACCGTTACAATACTAATGACTATCGGATTTTTAATGATGAGCGAGGTTCCCGTTGGGCGGATAATCCTTTCTTTTGTTTGGCTTTTTCATATAATTTATTTTACGTTTGGAGTAAAAACAATAAGATAACCATACAATATTTTACCGTAATATATTAACGATACACACCCGGTGCCGACATAAGTTCGGTAAACAGGTGTGTAAATTTTATATAAAAATACTAGATTTTTTTGACCATTATTTTTTTATAAACTAGTAATTGTGGACTAAATTTTGGTTAATATGTAGTTAAATGCACTTTTTTTAGCACAATGTTTGGTTATTCTATTGATTTTCTCGACTTATTTCGATATAATCTACGCAAGAGACTAGTGATGCTGAATTGATGTATGTAAATGTATAGTTTATGGCTATAAATATAGACTGCTTATATGGAGATGTATCGATATGAAAAAATTTTTGTTAGCTGCACTTTTAATTTGTGCTCTAGTAACAAGCTCTCCCTATGTAACTATGGTTGTAAATGGAGAGGAAGGCATCATTTCAACGCAGGATGAATCGGAGATTGAAGATCCGGAACCCTTTGATTACGACAGGGTTATAAGGGTTGGATATTACGATGCATTCGATGATTTTATTGTAGACCTAGATAGCTATAGCGATAAGGGCTATGGTTATGATGTTTTTGAAAAGATTGCTGAGGTTAGTGATCTTAAGTTTGAGTATGTCCCTGTCACGGGAAGTATGTTTGATGCAGTAAATAACGGAAGCGTTGATGTAGGTGGGTTTGTAACCAAAACTGATGAGCGGGCCCAAAACGTATTATATTCAGACACTCAATATAGCAAAACATACGTTGCTTTAATGACAGATGATATGGATCTTTTATATGCAGATCCTAAAGCAATAGATGGTAAAACTGTAGCTACATATGATGGTAACATAGGTAAAGAATACCTTGAAAGATATTGTAATGCAAACGATATTTCTGTTGAGTATGTCTATGGTGTTGAAGGCACTTACATGCAACTGGACGCCGACTTTTTTATAACATATTTAGAGGATGATTACTCGAATGTTGGCAATAACGTTCTAAATTTAGGTGTGTTTAGCCTATTTATGGTCACAAGTTTTGAAAATCAAGAATTGATGGACAAGATAGATACTGTATTTTATGATGTTGTTGCAACCGAGGGAAATTATTTCTTAGAACTTGAAAATAAATACATGTCAGACAGTATAGAGATAAATCATCGGTCGCTCACGCAAGGGGAGGTAGAAACCCTACGTCAAAGGCCGCTTGAAGTTGGTTATGTAGCCGACTATGAGCCAATCTCATTTCAAAATGAGCAAGGTTTACCGGATGGTGCAATGGTAGAAACGCTTGATATGCTTGCCGAGCAACATGGTTTTGAAATAAACTACCATCCTTACAGCTTAAGCGAAGATAGGGAACTGCATCAAGACTTTGATATGCTACTTACGATATATGGTCACTCAGATGTTGATAATGAGCGTTATGATGCAACAGAGTCATACTATGATCTTCCGATGATTGCACAGGTTGATGCGGATGTATATAAAGATAGCCACAGCACCAGAGAGTTAATTGGTAATCTAAATAAAATTGGACTTTTACCATACAAGGCGATTGGCTCTGAGCTTTTTGTACAGGATTTTCCTAACTCTGAGTTAATAGCTTATACTGATTGGCATGATTTACTGGATGCCTTTGATGCAGGAGATGTTAGTGCGTTAATATCAACAGAATCCGGAGCCGCATATGCACAGCTGTATTTAGACAATACTGACAGTATCTCGATACATACCGACCTGACAGTACCGATGCAGCTATTTATTTCAAAAGACATTTCGCAAGAATATCTGCCAATATTTAATGTAATGCTAGATAGGATAGGTGATAACGAGTATAGAACCATCCTGAATAACCATGCAAATGATTTTTACCCTGAGGATAGCATACTTGATCTTTTTATGGATTTTTGGTATTTATTTGCAATTGGAATTCTAATTACCATAGCTGGTTTTTTAGCGCTTTATTATCATGGGCAGATTAAGAAAAAAGAGGCACTGTTAATTTCGCATAACACAGATATGCTAACAGGTCTAATGTCTTTAAGTAAGTTTGCCTCTACTATGGAGGAGATATTAAAGGTTGCAAAGCCGAATGAATATGAGCTTATAACATTTGATATTGATATGTTTAAGACAATCAATACGCATTTTAGCCCAACCCGTGGCACTGAAATTTTATTAGCTATTTCGAAAACGCTAAAAACTACCTTTAAGGATACGTCCGCTGTTCTATGTCGAAGAACTGCCGATCAGTTTATGATATTTAGGCGTGTCGACGACGGTGGTACTATGCGTAAGATATATACCACAGATATTGTGCCGGTTTTACATGATAACATGAATGAAAAATATAATGTTATTCTATCTTTTGGTAATTTAATAGTAGAAAATACAAAGGAAAAAATTTCGGCAATTATAGGGCAGGCTGATACCGCAAGAAAACATGGTAAGGATGCGCATAAAACGACCTTTATCACCTTTGATGCAAAGATGCGTAAGATGTATGAACATAAGGTCAATATTACATTTCGCATGGAGCAAGCCTTAAAGGATAGGGAGTTTGTTGTTGAATATCAACCTAAAATCTCCTTTGACACACTTGAAGTCGGGGGTGCAGAAGCTCTTGTGCGGTGGCATCCTACCCTTGGAGAAACTATCTATCCGGATGATTTTATTCCGATATTCGAAGATAATGGGTTTATTGCCTCTTTAGATTTATTTGTTTTAGAAGAGGTGTGTAAATACATAAGTAGCAATCACAAAAAGGTTAGTATACCTAGAATTTCGGTAAACCTATCTGCCCATACTGTTCTTGCTGAGAATATTGCAACTAGAATATTTAGCATTGTTAACACATATGAAATATCCCCTGAAAGAATAGAACTTGAACTTACTGAAAGTGCTATTGAAAAAGATGCAGATAAATTCCTTGATTCGGTTAAGCGATTAAAGACCATAGGTTTTACAATTTCTATTGATGACTTTGGTGCAGGAGTTTCATCATTAAATAGACTTTCGGCTATAGACGCAGATGTTTTAAAACTAGATAAAGCCTTTTTTGATCTTAAGGATCAAGGGTCAAAAAGTGCAATTGTGGTGTCAGATGTTATCACTATGGCAAAACATCTGAACATGAAGGTAGTAGCAGAGGGTGTTGAAACTTATGCCCAAGCATTATGGTTAAAAGGCATAGGCTGTGACTATGCACAAGGGTACTACTTTGCAAAACCGATGAGTGTAGAAGACTTCCAAGAGACGCTATTGGCCAAAAAAGAATATAGTATTAAGATCTAAATGGGGATACCCACTTTTTGGATTTATGAAAAGATTATCGTTAAAACATTGTAATTTTAGATTATGCTATTGACATTTAGTCTCGGTTACAGTAAGCTTAACAAGGCGCAAAAGTTAGCGGTTCTTTGTGGTAGCCTTTAAAAAAGATTAACCACAAAAAGGGAGCAGTGTAAATAACTTGACCGTATATTATCGCAAATTCTAAAATGGGAGATTAACAATGGACAATCAGCAAAATTCATCAAACTATCAATATGCACAGGGCGGTGAACAACAGTATCAGCAACAACAGCAACAGTACCAACAATATCAGCCGGTGAATAACGGTCCTGTAGCACAGCTAAAAACAAACAGGTCGTTACTAAAAATAATACTGTTATCAATGATAACGTTTGGTATTTATGGTCTAGTTGTTTATTGTGGTGTTTCAAATGCTGTTAACACTGTTGCCGGTAGATATGACGGCAAACGAACAATGCATTTTGCACTATTAGCATTTTTAATAGGGCCAATAACTTTTGGTATAGGCTACGTTGTTTGGTATCACAAGATAAGTGCAAGAATAGGGGATGAGTTAGTAAGAAGGAATATAGCTTACTCCTTTGATGCAAGTTCCTATTGGTTGTGGGCAGTTTTGGGATCACTTATAGCTGTTGGACCATTTATCTATATTCATAAACTACTAAAGGCAACTAACCTAATCTGTGAGAGCTATAACACTTACGGTTAAATTTAATAATAGACTGAAAGTCTACTATATACAGCAAAGCATCAGGGGGTGAATACAGATTCATCCCCCTGATGCTTTTTATGATAATTAGTATGTACGATAGCAGAGTAAGGTTCGCTTAACTCTCTAAAAATTCGGATAACTCTTTTATACCCTCACCGGTAGTACTGCTAACATGGAAGATACGTTCTGCACCGGACATGGTTAGCAATTCTTCTAGCATAGCAATGCGGTGCTTGTCGACCGAAAGATCAATCTTGGTCATTACCCCGATAATAGGCTTATTAAACATGCCCTTCATCATTGGTGAAAAGCTACATTGATCTTCACTACTATCCTGCAACATAAGAATATAGTCGGCTTCTACAGCAGTAACAACAAGTGCGCGATAAAACTGCTTGCTTTGTACATACTCGCCAGGCGTGTCGATGATAACATCTCCCAGCACTTCTACCGATTGAGTTTTTTTATAGCGTATCTCTTCGTTTAGTAAGCGCTGTGAAAGTGTAGTTTTTCCACAGCCGGTTTGGCCAATTATTAATATCTTTTTCATTGTATCACGCCCTTAGCTTAAGTTATGATTTGGTTATTTCGGTAGGGGTGAAACCAATTACATTTTGAAGAACATTAATAATGTCGTTCATGGCAGCCTCAACACTTGCTACATCTCCGCAGATTACCAAAGAGCCGCTAAACCGATCGACAAATACGATCTCGACCTCTGCCGCCTTTGATGCCACATCTGCTCCAACTATAGCTGCTTCGCTTGGAGTTATAGTCAGTATCCCTAAGGCTCCTTTGCGCTCTGAAATCACACCTATTTTTTTATATAGATCACCGGTTGGGTTTGCAATAAGATGTGCCATAGTAACCTGTTTGCCCGGCACAAACTCCTGTATAATACGCTGTTTTTGTTCTGACATCTGATCTCCTATACTTTAAAGGTGTAATCTAAGCTATTTTTATTAAACAGATCCTTTGCTAAAGGGGTTATTATCGTTCCCTTATTAAAAACTATGGGGCCATCAACGGTTGCCATTACAATTTGTTGAGCGATACTCGCAGTTATTAATCCAATCTCGGTATATGATGCTATCGGAGCACAGTCGTTAGATGCTGTTGATTCCGTTACATTCTCTCTGATTGCATAAAGTCTTGCTAGTACCTCATCTGCTATCTTTGTAATTAGTTCATCGTTAAAATGATTTATATTTTCGGTCTGTGTGCAATCATTAAATTTTTTGCTTGTAATGCTAACGTAAGCTATGTCTTTCTTTGCTATAAATCGACATATCATGATATAGATTGTACTTGAAAGCCTGTTTAATGCTTCGACTATATCAGTTCTTGAACAATCGCCTTGTTCTGTTAAAAAGGCCGCAACAGCGCACAACTCACACTCCCTTACGATTGTTCTTAAGCGATTTAGTCCGGTTACAATTCCACCAAGGTTATAGTTCATTACAGGATGCGATATTCCGATTTCTTTCTTTACGTTATGTGAAATACGACGCAGCTCCTCAGAGTCTAGGCCTAATAAGTTAATTGCAGTTAATGTTTTGTTTTTTACCTCTGCAGACATTATATCGCCGGAATATTTTAGAATTTCGTCAAGATCCTGAACAAGACCTAACTCGCCACGTTCTTGTGCATAAAGCTGCATACTTATTATCTCGGATGCAAAAACGTCTAATTTACCGCGAAAAATTATACGAGGGTGAGCTTTATTAACCAGAACATTACCACATAGGTATGTCATATGTTCCGGCTTAACTTTGCTGTTTTTATCGCCACCATCGGTAATTAAAGCTATACTGTTGCAGTTAGCGTAATCAACCGCAAGCGGAGTAAGCGATGCGCCCTGTGGCAAAGAATACTCTTTTGTGCCACAGGCTATTGTAGCGATACGCAACTCTTCCGCTGTAATGTATTTCATCGGCTATCCTTTGATATAAAACTACGCTTTAGTTGTAGGAAGTATAGACTCTACTTCGTCATGAGGCCTTGGTATTACATGAACAGATACTAGTTCACCTACACGCTGTGCCGCAGCTGCACCGGCATCTGTTGCAGCTTTAACAGCACCAACATCACCACGTACCATTACAGTTACAAGTCCGCCGCCTACATGCTCCTTGCCTACAAGTGAAACATTTGCAGCTTTAACCATTGCATCGGCTGCTTCAACCGCTCCTACTAAACCTTTTGTCTCTATCATTCCTAATGCCTGTAATACTGTTGCCATCTTAATTGCCTCCATAAATATTCTTTTATAAACTGTTATAACTTATTGGGTTTTGTGCTATATCACAAACTTTAGCGGCAAAAGACTCACATGCAGCTTTACAGGCAGCCTGATCGCCTACCAGTAATCCTCCGCCAAAGTTAGTTTGTGTGGGTGGACCATAGAATAACTTCATCTTAACATCTGCCGATTTAAGTGCAGCGTCAAGAGCCGAAACTGCCTCCAGTGGTGGTGCAATCAGAACCGACATTGAATCACCGGGTTTAACATTGGCTGACTTGGCAAGATAGCTACCAATGCTGGAAACACAATGTGCAAAGTAAACTATACTATCGTCATCATTTGCACTGTAAAAGCAGGCATCGTTTTCGATGAAACTTATTGCCGCCTCAACACCAAAGCGTAGTTGTGCTGGATCTTTAGCCGCCAATATGCCGATAAACTCACCTGCAAGTTTTGTTGTAGCATTGGGAGCACCACCGTACATGCTTGTGGCATAGGCGACCCTAACATCAGCTTTTTTTGTTGCTTCATCAAGTGCGAGATATGATACGTCGTCACAATCGGTGGTTATAATTCCTATGCTACACTCATCTTTTAATGCTCCCAACTCTTTTAAAAGTGCTGGGTCAGCATTTGGTATTATGTTTACGGCTAATATCTTAATAGGTATAGAATCTCCGGTCATATTACACCTCTTTATTAAGGCTAACACCGCTTGCCTTGTTGTTTAATATAGTTTGTATTACATCGCATAGATAGGCACCTGCCTCGACAGCATTTATACCTCCGGAATGTATGTTGGAGACCACCGTTCTCATTGATTCGGGCATTCCTACACGAGCGTTATATGCGATATATGCACTCATACTTTCAGCTGTTGCAAGTCCCGGACGCTCACCTATAAGTACACATGTTACGGTGGCATTAAGCAACTCAGAAACATGGTCCATAGCCCCTACACGGCCATATTTCACAAAAAATGGTGTTCCGATTTTTATGTTGCGGGCCTTTAATCCATCCTGTAAAATTGGAAGGATATTTGCAACGTTAGCCTCGATTGCGGTTGAAGAAAGGCCGTCGCTTATAAATATCTGCACCTCAGGATTCATATCACATTTAGCAGAAATCTTTTCTGTAGCATCCTCGCTTAGGGTTCTACCTAAATCCGGCCTTGTAAGATATTCGTTTTTGTCTTCGCAAGATGTCTGCACACTAAAAAGGCCAAGCTTCTTTAACAGGGAACAATCTACGGACTTAAAAACACCATCCCTTGCCGATGCATGATCAGCCCTTAAAGTTAATAGAGTTCTTGTATTTAACCTTGGACCACAGCGACCGGCACCGATTCGGGCAACGGTAGTTTTTTTCATACGCTTTAGGGCCGATAAGTCGCAGGGGTCCTTTATCAAAATCTCTGCCTTAGCTTCTGGTGATGAATAATCTAATAGCCCTTGGTCTTCTTGTTGTTCAGATTGATGCAAACCGATATCATTATTCGGAAGGAAAGGTGGTGCAACAGCTTTATCTTCATTAGATGAGTTTTGCTGGGCTGGACTATCGTCAAGAGTGCTTTGCTCGTTCATACCTTTAATAACATCTTGTATTAATTTTATGATAAGATCACGCTCGTCTGATCTACTCATCCTCTACACCTCCTTTGTAAAAATTGTGGGATCTCCTGCTCGTTTAGTAAGTTTTCCGTCCTCTAAAACACCCATTTTTTCAAGCCACTGTTCAAACTCTTTTATAGGGCGTTTGCCTGTTATCTCACGTAATGCGTTAACATCATGATAGGAGTTTGTTTGATAGTTCAACATTATATCGTCCCCTGCGGGTACGCCTAAAATATAGTTGATGCCTGCATTAGTAAGCATTAATGAAAGGTTTTCTATATCGTTTTGATCGGCTAACATATGGTTTGTGTAACAACAATCACAACCCATCGGTATTCCGGTTAGCTTACCCATAAAATGATCTTCAAGACCGGCTCTAATTACCTGCCTGCTGTCATATAGGTATTCGGGGCCGATAAACCCTACTACAGTATTTACCATAAAGGGGGAGAAATGTCTTGCGTAGCCGTAACACCTTGCCTCCATGGTAAGCTGATCGGTATCATAGTGAGCATCCGATGAAAGCTCACTTCCCTGACCTGTTTCGAAATAGAATAGGTTTGGTCCGGTAGATTGGGATTTGCGTTTTAATAAATCTTTTGCCTCTTCGATTGTTGCGGTAGAAAAACCAAAAGCGGTGTTGCCCTTTTCACTTCCGGCTATCGATTGGAATATCATATCCATTGGAGTTCCGTTTTTTATTGCTTCTATCTGGGTTGTAATATGCCCAAGAACACAAATCTGTGTAGGTATCTTATAAAGCTGTTTAACCTCATCAAACCTCTTTAGCACCGATGATAGGCTTGAAACGGTATCGTTAACAGGGTTAAGTCCTATTAACGCATCACCACACCCGTAGCTTAATCCCTCAAGTAGTGAAGCAGTTATGCCCTCCACATTATCGGTGGTATGGTTTGGTTGTAGCCTGGTTGCAAGTGTGCCTTTTTTGCCTATAGTAGTGTTGCACCTTGCGGTAACCTCCATTTTAGAAGCAGCATAGATTAAGTCAAGATTACTCATTAATTTTGTAACCCCGGCAACCATCTCAGCAGTTAGTGCCGGTGCAATATCTTGAAGATCACCGGGTGTTGTAGTAGAATCTAAAATCCACTCTCGAAATTCACCTACAGTCCAGCCTTTGATCTTACTATATGCAACCTCGTTAATGGAGTCTTGGTTTATTCTTGTAATCTCATCCTTTTCGTAGGGTACGGCAGGATTTTCACGAAGTTTTGACAGTGTCATGTCGGACAAAACAATCTTTGCAGCTATTCTTTCGCTATCTGATTTTGCAGCTATTCCGGCAAGGGCATCTCCTGACTTTTGTTCATTGGCTTTTGCCATAACCTCCTTTACCGAATTAAAGGAATAAATTTGCCCAAACAGCTGTGTTTTCATGCTTTTACTTCCTCCGTAATATGTAAAATATAAGTGTTTATAATAGTTTATATTGTTTTTGTTGCCCAATGTTGTCTTTTTTATCTTATCCGAAAATAAGAGTTTTTACAACTACCGGAATAACTAATCCATCCATCAAAGGTTTGCCCATATCTATATAATCGTTATTTTCCACTACAACGGTATCGATCACGACTACCTCGCGGTGGTGTGTTTGTAAATTGTAGATGGTCTGGCCTAAGGCCTTTGCTATGTCATTTTTTACCGAAATAATAAAAGGGGAATTGCTGGGTAAACTTTTATCTGCCGCAAAGATAAGTGCCTTTGCAAGGTTATTTACCATATCATAACTGGGGTTTGGCAATCCCTCGATAGATAGTAACATGCAATCCTGTGAACTCTGGTTTAAAAACCATTCCATAGCTTTAGCAACCGAACTGCCGTTATCTATTAAAAGCTGTGATTCCTCTTGTTGGGTCAACTTTAAAACCGGAATATTTTTTAAAGGAAAGATATTACTGCTATAAAAAATGGTGCTTCCTGATATTGTAGTGGTGTAATTTCCAGCGCCAACTACCGTGGCCCTTATGGTTTGGCTACCTTTTTTTACCTTATACTCACCTACTATCCTACCCTTTGAGATTTCCTCCCCAAGTATTAACCCTATATCCCCGTAGGTTGTTACATCAGCTACATCGTTATACACTCCGGTAGCTACTCCGCCTGAAAAAAATACTGTCGGTTTGGCTGTGGTTGGGTTATATATGCTGCTGCCTTGAGTTTGTATCTGTAGAAGTAGCTTGTTAAAGCAACCCTGTAGTAGCTCCAGTAACAGCTCGTCCATTTTTTTGCATATCATACGCAGTTCGTATAGCGAAGTCTGTTGACCTTCTTTAAAAGTTATATTACAGCTATCCGCTATTAACTTGGCACTCTCACTTATATAGGTTATATTCATCTGGTTATCATAACAAAGTTGGCGACCACCTATATCTATGCATCCTTTTGCAATAACTTCACCTGCTTGAAAAAGAACTATGTTGGATGTACCACCGCCAATGTCTATGTTTGCCGCTAAACAGCTGTTATCAACTGAGTATTGCCACGCACCGCTACCTTTGCCAGCGATAATTGCCTCAAGGTCAGGACCTGCAGTTGATACAACAAATTCACCTGCAAGGTCACTCAATTTTTGAAGTACAGTTTGAGCGTTTTCTTTTCTTGCAGACTCGCCAGTAATTATAACTGCACCGGTGGAAATTTGCTCGATTGATATGCCAGCATCTTTATAATCGTTTAGCACAAGCTCTCGAACCATGTCGGCATCTATTAGATTACGTCCGATAAGCGGTGTGCTGTGAACAGGACCGATGTATAAAACCTCTTTGTCCACAATACTTACCTGAGGTACCGAAAAAAAAGAGGCAGTATTCTCCATCAATAATCTACTAAATATTACCTGTGTAGTAGATGTACCAAGGTCTATTCCAACACTTAAAATACTCTGCGTAGAAATGTTTCACCTCTCTAAGTTTAGTAATCTATAAATCTGTTTATAATTTTATGCATAAAATGACCTTAAAATAGAGTGTGTTGCACTATGGGGGATAGGCCTGCAATTTCAAGGTGGCTATACACCAATACTATATCATATGGGAGATATTAAATCAACATATTAAGCTTAATATAAAAGCAATCTATAAACAATGTTCTTATTGTTCGCAATAGGGCATATCATTTTAGTAATACTGCAATATAAGCGAGAGGTTAAATGTGCTGAGAATAGGGAAACGATTACGGCGCAATCGGCAGATACAACAGATGATGTTGCCGACTGCGTTACTTATTATTATGGCGGCTGTAGCAAATATATTCGCAATGTTATTTAGCTATCCCAAGACTTCGGAATACATTACCGATCCCACGGTGATAACCCCTACCGTTATCAGTATACCTAAAGGATTTTGGCAGTCGATACCATCCATATATGAGGAACCAAAGGATTTTCTTCCGATAGATGCGATAGTAGAGATTCCCGAGGGGATGGGGCCTATATCACAACAAACATTAAAGGCGGTGACCGATGGTCGTAGCATAGGGCTTGACAGCGGGGGACACATATTAAATTTGACTCACCACACAAACGAGGAAACATTAGCTATAGCACAGCAACCTCTTGCTTTTGCGGTTGAGCCGTACTCAGATGAACCGCAAGTGCTTATCTACCACACCCATGCAACCGAAAGTTATGATCCGGGCGACCTTGGATATTACGATCCTGTTATCCCAAGTCGAAGCAGTGATCCAAGCAAAAATATGATAGCAGTAGGCGAGGTAATTGTAGAGGTATTAAATGACTATGGAATAAATACACTGCACGATACACAGATGCATGACCAGTTTTCATATAATGGTAGCTATGCTGCTTCAAAAGACTCGGTAGCTAATTATCTTGAAAAATATCCGTCCATTAAGGTTGTTATAGATGTACATAGAGATGCACTTGAACAGCCGGATGGCACCAGAATTAAGCCTGTTGCAATTATAGATGGGAAGAAGACGGCACAGGTGATGTTAATAAGCGGTGCAGATGATGGCGGGATGGGTATGCCTAACTACAGGGAAAATCTAAAATTTGCCGCTGCTTGGCAGTCGGCAATGGAAAGTAGCTATAGTGGGCTAACACGTCCTATACTATTTGACTATCGAAACTACAATCAACAATTATCTACCGGCGCATTGCTTTTAGAGGTAGGGGGGCATGCAAATACGCTAGACGAGGCAAAATATGCTGCAGGATTTGCAGCTGTAGCACTTGCACAGTTGTTAATAGGGTAGCCAATAGTAACCGCGCGAACCATTTATATTGTTGGCAACTTATCGTTTATCTATATAAATTAAAGTTTGGAGTGGAATGTACGTGAAATAATATCGTCCTGCTGTTCCTTGCTTAGCTTAACAAAACTTACGGCATAACCCGAAACACGAACCGTAAGTTGCGGGTATTTTTCCGGGTGTCGCTGTGCGTCTAAAAGGGCTTCCTTTGTAAACACGTTGACATTAAGATGATGCCCGCCTTTTTCTGTGTAGCTATCAAGTAGCTGTATTAAATTATCGATCTGTTGCTTGCTGGCCATATTTCACTGTTCCTTTTTATTTGCTTTTTTGCATCCCAATACCATAAAGTGCAGATGTATTGTAGTTGCATTTTAGTTTAATTACTCTGTTTTATTTGGATGTTTTTTGTGCTTAGTAAGGCTATTTATATGGATAAAGAGAATTTTGATGCCATAAATTATTAAAAAATTTTTATTTGCAGCTATGCGAAAAAACACAGTAACCATATAGCTTTTTTCAATTTTTATTATACTACAAGTTACGACAAAAATCAACGAATAGAAATATTATTCTAAAAAGTATTGACAAGGTATTATTATTCTGATATAATAACAAGGCACATTATGAGATACTAGCTCAGTCGGCAGAGCACCTGCCTTTTAAGCAGGGTGTCCGGAGTTCGAATCTCCGGTATCTCACCATGTGGCGGTATAGCTCAGATGGTCAGAGCACTCGGTTCATACCCGAAAGGTCGCCGGTTCAAATCCTGCTACCGCTACCATTGTAATATCGAGCCGTCTCGATAATCGGTTCGATGTTGCATAAAATATATAAGGCCCGTTGGTCAAGCGGTTAAGACACCGCCCTTTCACGGCGGAATCACGA
>CAYJKW010000046.1:0-17208 GCA_964370765.1 uncultured Oscillospiraceae bacterium | reverse complement strand
CCCGACCTGCTGATTACAAATCAGCTGCTCTACCGGCTGAGCTACACAAGCCTAAGTGCTAAATTATTATAGCATAAGGTGCGCGGCCTGTCAATACTTTATTTGCTAAAAATTTAATAAATCGTTAAAAAGTTGCAAAGTTTGCAATAAATCCTCGTCTTCGGGCAGTCTTGTAGATGCGGGCAATAGGGTGTCGATGTAGTTTTGGTAGTTGCTTGGCTGATAAATTGTAATGTTATCGGGCGCTGCAGTTGTGTTATATGCTATATCCATGCTTTCGATTGCAACATCTACCGCAAGGTTAACCATATGTAGCTCATCAAATCTAAGGCCGCTATAGCTAGACATGCAAAAATGTTTAACATCGTATCGATAATCTATGTCTGCAAAATAGTCGTAGCTTAATGTATCGGATTGTAGGTTGGTATATATAGGTTCACTATTTGAATTCTCGGTCTCTATAAAAATTCCCTCGACAGTTTCGTAAATTCTGTCTGTCTGTATACCGATAGAGCCACAGTTGACATACCTTAATACTGAAAATCTACTTTGGGAAGGGTCAGCATCGTTTAAAATATCTATTGCGGAATCGATGTTTTCGTCGTTAAAAAGGAAAGGGGTATTAAAAATAGTAGTTAGTGGGTCACTTGCCTCGAAGTTAAGAAGTGCAAAATCAAGCTCCCCTTCAGACATTAGCTGTGATAATCGTACGTCATCACCAAGAAAACCTTCGTGGTACACAAGTACCTCAAGCTCGCCTTCCGATATTTCTTCTAACTCGGATGCAAAGCTTTCTATAAAAACTCCGGCTGCAGAATCGTAGGGGTAACCTCCGGCAACAGTAACAATTCTTGTTGTCGGTGTGGGGGCTGATTCTGTAGTTATTTCGGGTATCTCGACAGTGCTTTTTTCGGCACTGCAACCTACAAAAAGAAGCAGTATTAATACAAAAAAATATTTCATTTGAATATTATAACACATATCAAGTTATTTGACAATCACTCAGTTATGTAGTAAAATAAAAACCATATAGCTTAAAATAAAACTAGGGTTAGAAGTATGTCGATAAGGTTTGGTATAATTGGATGCGGCAATATTGCACCGCAGTTTATATCTTCTGCAAAAAATGCCGGAACATGTCGTGTTGTTGCAGTTGCAGCAAGGGATTATAATCGTGCGAAAGAGTTTGCAGATCAATATTGTATAGATGCAACACCTTATGGGAGCTACGAACAGCTGTGTTCTGATCCTGCTGTAGATGCTGTCTATGTTGCAACTCCACACAGCCACCACTATGAGCATGTAATGTTGGCCCTGAAGTTTGGAAAGCATGTTCTGTGCGAAAAAATATTGACAACGGATGCAAAAAAACTGAAGCGCCTTTTTAAAGCTGCAAGGGATGCAAAGCTGTTGTTGATGGAGGGCATGTGGTCGCGGTTTTTGCCCTCACTTTGCTCGATGTCGACCTTAGTAAAAAGTGGTGAGCTTGGCAAGATAAAAAAGGTTAGCACAACATTTTGTTTTGATATGTCCGAAAGAGCTGATGATTGTAGACTTAAATCTCCAAATCTTGCTGGTGGCGCGTTATTTGACCTTGGGGTATATCCGTTTAACACTGTACTTATGCTTACCGATGAAATGCCCTTAATAAGGAACGCACAGATAGAGTTTTATAAAACCGGTGTTGATGCAACCTCTTGCATGACCCTGTGTTTTAGTGGTTTCGAAGCCGATATTAAAAGCTCGATTACACATGATTTGGACAATAAATGCCACATTATTCTTGAAAATGGTACAATCACAACAACCGAGGCTGCACACAAGACGTCCGGATACACTGTGGAATCGCAGGGTAAGAAAACTACCTATATGTTCGATGATAGACCGATAGATTTTTCTTATGAAATAAAACATTTTAATAAGCTTATCGAAGATAAAACATTCCAAAGTCCTATAATGGGTGAGGATGATAGTATGAAAATAATTACCCTTATGGATGAATACCGTGGAATTGTAGGGCTTAAATACCCGTTTGATGAGGAGGAACAATTTGAATAAAGCTAATATACAGATGATTAGCTCGGTTATACTATTATTGTTGTGCTTTACCTTTTTACTAACAGTATGTAGATATGTGCCGCCTCTAGGTGACGATATTTTATTACAGTATGACAATGTTTATCAATATTATGACACCGATATTGATGGGATGAATCCTGATTATGTAGTCGGCAACCGTATTGATAACATAGGTACATATATAGATACACTGGTAAACAACTATACAAGATGGACCGGTAGACTTACAGGTCTTTTGTTTATTCCAATTCTTACAATTGGTGGTGAGCTTGCGACAGCAGTATTTCAAGCTGCAGTAATAACTGCCTTTGTGCTTATGGGCTGTGCACTAATCTTTGGCAGTTTAAAGGAAACGCTAAAACATCCGGTAGTACTGCTTTGTGCCTTTTTAATATTTGTGTTTTACTCCATAGCGGTACCAACTACATTGCTGATTACCTTCACATCTATGTATACACTAACAATACTTATCTACTTTTTATATATCTATATCCATGATAAGTTGCTTGCAAACAACTATTCCGGTACGGCAAAATCCATAATATTTTTTAATATATTAGGTGTTTTTGCAGGGTTCACACATGAGCTTATCGGCGCAATATTTATAATGATGATCGGACTACGGATACTTTATGTCTGGCTTTGCCTGAAAAGGGTGAAGTTTTTAGCTATTGTTAAGCACCATATAGGGCTTGCAATAGGTTTTATATTATGTGTTGTGGCGCCTGGCAATTTCGTAAGGTTAAATGGAGGTCATGACTCCGGCATTTTTGCACCATACACCGATAAGATTTATGATAGTATCGTTATGCATATTAGCACCTTTAAAACATATAGCCCCATCGGACTTTTATTGCAGCTTGTTATTGCACTACTTTTTGTTATATCTATAATAGTATTAATAAAAAACAAAAGGTTTATAGATTGGCTAAAAAATAACTATGAATATATTGTAGCTTTTGTGGCTTCCCCTGTTTTATGGGCTGTGGTATCATATGTTCCTGCCTATGGTGTAAATGGTTGGGCGGCATTGCTGCTTATTATGGAAATTAGGTGTATATATTCGGCGGTATTAACTATTGATTTTACAAAACTATCGTTTGTTAAACCGCTATATACGTTAGGTTCGGTAGGTGCACTACTTGCCTGTTTAGCCCTTATTGTGATACAGCTACCCTGGATGGGTGATCTAATACAAACAACTACCCAAAGGGAATCTTTAATTGCCACAGCGGTTGAGGCTGGCGAGCTGACGGTGGAGGTTCCGGCATACCCACCGACTACAAACAACAAGTTTACACTTGCAA
This sequence comes from uncultured Oscillospiraceae bacterium, assembly GCA_964370765.1. Classification (GTDB taxonomy): domain Bacteria; phylum Bacillota; class Clostridia; order Oscillospirales; family Ruminococcaceae; genus CAYJBH01. The sequence continues at coordinate 13,822 of CAYJKW010000046.1, read as the reverse complement.
ACTACAACAACGAGCCGGATGAGTTTAAAACAAGCTATTATATCGAGTACTACGGTACCGAGTTAATTATAGTGGAATAGATGGAGGATTTATGTTCAAGATACTACAAAAGACACAACTTAACCCAACAGTAACAAAGATGATTGTACATGCGCCGGCGGTTGCTAAAAAGGCCCTTGCAGGCCAATTTATCATACTGCGAGCACTGTCCAACTCGGAACGGGTGCCGTTAACTATTGCTGATTATGATCGTGAAAAGGGTACGATAACAATAATTTTTCAGCTTGTTGGTGGAAGCACGCAGGAACTTAATAGCCTAAATGAGGGCGAGTGCATTGAGGATTTTGTAGGACCACTCGGTGTAGCAAGCCATATAGATGGACTTAAAAAGGTTGCCGTTGTGGGTGGCGGTGTAGGCTGTGCAATTGCATATCCTGTAGCAAAAGCACTACACGAGAATGGATGCGAAGTACACAGTGTTGTTGGTTTCAGGAACAAAGATTTAGTCATATTAGAGGATGAGTTTAAGGCAGTTTCCAGCAAATTATGCATGATGAGCGATGACGGTAGCTATGGTGAAAAAGGACTTGTTACTAATGCGCTCGAGCAGCTTATAAATGATGGGAATCAGTATGACGAGGTTATTGCTATCGGCCCACTTGTTATGATGAAATTTGTATGTATGCTTACAAAGAAATACAATATAAAAACTATGGTTTCGATGAATCCTGTTATGGTAGACGGCACAGGAATGTGTGGGGGGTGCCGCTTGACAATAGGCGGTGAAACAAAGTTTGCCTGTGTGGATGGTCCTGATTTTGATGGACACCTTGTGGATTTTGACGAAGCGATACAACGCAGTGGAATGTACAAGGATACCGAAAGAGTACACCACGAAGAAGCCTGTGAACTACTTAACAAGGAGGTGCAATAATGCCCGTACGCAACATGAATCCCAAAAGATGCCCTATGCCAAATCAGGATCCACATATAAGAAATTCTAACTTTGAAGAGGTTGCTTTAGGCTACTCCCCTGAGACAGCGATAGAGGAGGCGAACAGGTGCCTGCAATGCCCAAAAAAATTCTGTGTTGCTGGGTGTCCTGTAGGGATTGACATTCCTGCATTTATCACCGAGACAGCCGAGGGTAACTTTGCTAAAGCTTTTGAAATACTTTCCTCTGCAAGTGCTTTGCCGGCAGTGTGTGGTAGGGTATGCCCTCAAGAAACACAGTGCGAACAGCTGTGTGTGCGTGGCAAAAAGGGCGAGCCGGTTGCTATTGGTCGCCTTGAGCGATTTATTGCCGACTACAATCGTGAAAATAATAAGGAGGCTATTACTCCGCCGCAGTGTAATGGGCGCAAGGTTGCCGTTATCGGTGCTGGACCCAGTGGACTTACAGCGGCCGGTGAGCTTGCAAAGTTCGGCTACAAGGTTACCGTTTATGAGGCGCTGCACCTTGCCGGTGGCGTATTAATGTATGGTATTCCGGAGTTTAGACTGCCTAAGGATATAGTCCAAAAGGAGATTGACGGACTAAAAGAGATGGGTGTAGAGATAAATACCAATATGGTAATAGGAAAGACTATCACCATAGATGAGCTTATGGGCGAAATGGGCTACGAGGCTGTTTACATAGCCTCCGGTGCAGGACTGCCAAACTTTATGAAGATACCGGGCGAATCACTTAAAGGTGTATACAGTGCAAATGAATATCTAACACGTGTAAACCTGATGAAGGCCTATCTTCCGGGTAGTAGAACCCCTATCCTAAAAAGCAAAGCGGTTGCTGTAGTGGGCGGCGGTAATGTTGCGATGGATGCCGCACGCTGTGCAAAGCGTATGGGCGCGGAGGATGTATATATTGTATACCGTCGTAGCATGCAGGAACTACCGGCAAGAGCCGAAGAGGTAGAGCATGCCGAGGAAGAGGGTATAATATTTAAAACACTTAGCAACCCCACAGAAATCCTACCGGATGAAAACGGCTTTGTTAGTGGCATTAAATGCGTGGAGATGGAGCTTGGCGAGCCGGACGAAAGTGGTCGTCGCAGACCGGTTGTAAAGCCGGATAGTGAGTTTGAGCTTAGTGTGGACACGGTAATTATGTCTATCGGTACAAGCCCTAATCCATTAATCAGAACCACAACACCCGGACTTGAGACTAATCGCTGGGGTTGTATCGTTACCAATGGTGACGATGGCCTTACCAGTAGGGAGGGTGTGTATGCCGGCGGTGATGTTGTTACCGGAGCGGCCACAGTTATCCTTGCAATGGGTGCAGGTAAAGATAGTGCAAAGGCAATAGATACCTGGCTTAAAAACAAAGAATAATATTAACGGACAGTTATATGAAAACCAGTATTACCAGGAGATGGGTAAAAGGAAATATATTGGTAACGGCAACTATTTTAATACTTGCCGAGATAGTATTGTCAATTTTTATTGTAAGCAGCTATTATGATGAAACAAGACAGGCGATGCTATCAAGGCTTGAAAACATTTCCGGACAGCTACTTGTTGCCGGAAGTGTTACCCCAAACGAGAGGGCCTCAACACTTAATCTAATGGTTGAGGAATTCTCGGAGGCAAATAAGTTTGAACTTATGTTAATAGGGCATGATGGTGGTATAGTTACCAGCTCGGGTTCGGCTACAGTTTATGGCGGGATATCACAGGATGTTGACCTTGCCTTATCCTCCGATAACGGCATAGGGGAATATGTAGGCCAAACTAGCCGTAACGAGCCGATAATGTCGCTATCTATGCTTGTTCCGTACACTACCACAAACATTTCGGCCATAAGAATTGTAGTTTCGTTAGTCGGGGTAAATCAGGCAATTATTAGCAGTATTGGAATTACAATATTTGTTGCACTGGCTATTTTTATGTTTTCGCTTGTTACGGGTATACTGTTTGTGCGCAGTATCGTTAACCCTATCTCAAAGATAGAGAGGATAGCAACAAGGATTGCAGGGGGAGACTTTAACGTTAGAATCGATAATAACTATGACGATGAAATAGGAAAGTTGTGCGATACCATTAACAATATGGCAGGTAGTCTTTCGGAGTCTGAGAGGCTTAAAAATGATTTTATATCCTCAATTTCACATGAGCTAAGAACACCACTTACTGCCATAAAAGGTTGGACCGAGACGCTTGGAACGGTCGGAAATCTTGATACAGTAAACACAAAAAAAGCGATGAGGGTCATAGGCGGAGAGGCTGATAGGTTGACCGATATGGTTGAAGGGCTGCTTGATTTTTCAAGAATTCAAAACAACGGGTTGGTGGTTGTAAAGGAACGAATAGATCTAATAGCGGAGCTGGCGGATGCGGTACAGATTGCAGGCGGTCGCGCTGCAGGCGAAGGGGTGCAGATAGTCTTTGATGAACCGATAGAGGTAATCGCCCTAGAGGCTGATAGAAACCGGATGCGACAGGTTTTTTTAAATATACTTGATAATGCTGCGAAATACTCACCACAATCCGGCCGTATATATGTTACGGTGGAGGATAGCAAAAAGCAGGTTGTAGTTATGATAGAGGACGAGGGAACCGGCATTCCGAATGAGGAAATAAATAACGTAAAAGAAAAATTCTATAAGGCAAGCGGATCAAAAAAAGGTAGCGGTATCGGCCTTGCAGTTGTAGAGGAGATTTTAAAGGCACATGATTCTGAGATGGAGCTGTCTAATCGTAAGGCGGGTGGCCTGTGTGTAAAGATTACGTTAAATAAGGTTGAAACGTTATAATTGTAGAAAAACACAAAAAAAAACACTTTTTTTAATTTTTTTTTGCATAAACTATTGCATTTTGTTGGTTTTTGTGTAAAATAGAAAATGTAATATTAAAAATTAAGCACTTTTCACAAAAGCGGAAGGATGTTGTATGGCGAATAAGTTATTTCAAAATGTACTCTCCCAGATGAGCGAAGGATTGAATCGTGAGGTTGGTGTTTTTGATGACAGCGGCATGGTTTTGGCCTGTACTGCGGTAGAGAATATCGGCACAAAGATGGTGCACGAATCGGAAGAAAGATTATCGGTTGTAGGTGACAAAACGTTTTTATACTTCGATGTTTTTCGCAGTGGCGACCATGTACTGTATATCGAAGGCACAGATAGTGTTGCAACTCAACTTGCAGGTGTTATTACCGTTGCACTTGAGAATATCAGCCATTATCATAACGATAGGCATGATAAGGCAAGCTTTATTAAGAATGTTGTAACCGACAATATTCTTCCTGGCGATATATTCGCTAAGGCAAGGGAGCTGCATTTCGTTGGCGAAGTACCAAGAGTTGTTTTGCTTATCCGTACAAACAGCAATAATGATGGATTTGCGTTTGATGCGATTAATACACTATTCCCGGAAAAGCAAAAGGATTTTGTATTTAGCATATCAGAGCAGGACACCGTTCTTGTTAAAGAGATTAAAAAGAATATCGAGTCAAGTGATATTGATAAACTTGCCGGCTCTATAATAGATACACTTTCAGGTGTTCATTATATTAAGGCTACAGTAGGTATCGGAATACCGGTTACCGGCGTTAAAGAGCTTGCCACAAGCTTTAAAGAGGCAAGAATGGCACTTGAAATTGGTCGCATCTTTGATAAGGAACGCAACATAATTAACTATTCACACATGGGTATTGCAAGGTTGATATACCAACTACCAACAACTTTATGTGAGATGTTCCTACGTGAAGTTTTCCGTATCGGAAATGTAGAAAGTCTTGATTCAGAAACACTGTTTACAATACAGCGCTTTTTCGAGAACAACCTAAATGTAAGCGAAACAAGCCGTGGATTGTTTGTGCATCGTAACACCTTAGTATATCGCCTTGAAAAGATAAAAAAACTTACCGGACTTGATCTACGTGAGTTTGATGATGCTATCCTGTTTAAGGTTGCTTTAATGGTTAAAAAGTATCTGTCGGTTACTCAGGAGCAGTAACAGTTTACTTTATGTTTTGGCTATAAAATAAGCTGGAACGGGAAAGGAAGATCCGATGATTCATTTTAAAAATGTTCGCAAGGTCTATAACGGAAACATAGAGGCTTTGCGAAATGTAAATATAGATATCAATAAAGGCGAATTCGTATTTGTTTTAGGACATTCCGGTGCAGGTAAAAGTACATTTTTAAAGTTAATGCTTGCAGAGGAGCGTGCCACAGAGGGCGAGATAGAGATAAACGGGTTCGATGTATCTAAAATTAAACAAAAAGACATTCCGTTCCTACGCCGTAGTATGGGCGTTGTGTTTCAGGATTTTAGATTAATACCTACACTAACTGCCTACGATAATGTTGCATTTGCAATGCGTGTTACCAATATACCTAACCGTTTAATTAAAAAGCGTGTTCCATATGTTTTAGATCTTGTTGGGTTAACCGGTAAAGCAAAAAGCTACCCATCACAGCTTTCGGGTGGTGAGCAGCAGCGTGTTGCGCTTGCAAGGGCGCTTGCACACTCGCCGCCACTTATTATTGCTGATGAGCCTACAGGTAATATCGACCCTGCGCTATCGGTAGAGATACTGGAGCTATTGCAGGCTATAAATATGGTTGGAACAACCGTTGTAGTTGTTACACATGAGCACGAGCTCGTAAAAATGTTCTCCAAAAGGGTAATACATATTGAGCATGGAAATATTTTAAGCGACAGTTCTACAGGTTCGTTTGATGCAGAGGTAGATGTTGCTAACTATGCAAACGAGGCTCAAGATCTTTTCCCGGGAGGTGTTTTTTAATGGCCTTTTCATCTTTTTTGTATCTAGCTAAACAGGGGATTATGCCCGGCAAGGGCAACCGCTTCATGAGTTTTGCCTCTATCGTAGTTTTGGCCTCCTGTCTTATTATTACCGGTATAGCCGTGCTGCTATCCACCAACCTTAATAGCATGGTGGAATCCATGAGTGAGCAGAACGAAGTAGTAGTATTCTTAGAAGAAGGGCTTACACAGGAACAGATAGATGCTTTTGGTGTAGCACTTTCAAATCTACCAAATGTAAATAACGACGAGACTATATACATATCCAAAGAGCAGGCATTAGAAGAAGAGATAGCTATAGCGGGCGAGTTTGGAGAGCTTTATGAGGGATACAGGGCGGAGGGCAACCCATTTCCTGCCTCCTACAGGGTAAAGATATATGAGCTTGAGTCACTTGCAGATACAACCGAAAAAATAGATGAGATACCGGGCGTTGACTATATTTCATCACCGACAGATGTTGTAAATGTAATTTTAGGGATAGACAGAACAGTAGCTATTGGCGGTTGGGGCCTTGTAATAGTGCTTGCAATGGTTTCGCTTGTAGTTATATCAAACACCATCCGCCTTACGGTATTTGCACGCCGTAAAGAGATAAATATTATGAAATATGTTGGTGCAACAAACTCCTTTATACGTTTTCCATTCTTTGTAGAGGGTGTTTTTATCGGATTAATTGCATCGATTATAGCTTTCGGCATTATTTCCGGTGCATATCTGTTATTATTAGATAGCCTAAACACTGCATCACTTGCGTTTTTATCGTTACTAATTCCAAGCGTTGTCCCGTATGGTGATGTAGCAATTCTTCTTTTATTAGGTTTTATCTGCGGCGGTGTTGCAGTGGGTGTTATTGGATCACAAATTTCTGTAAGTAAACACCTTAAGGTTTAAACTTCACCGTTTCATAACAAATTATTACTACAATAACAAGATAAATCAATTTTCCTGAGGACTGTAATGCAAACGACAAAAAGTAACAAAATAGTAGCAGCTATACTATGTGTTTTAATGTTTGCTGTAATGTTTATACCTCTTATGGTGGTAGATGTATCGGCAAGTGATCTTGATGATAAAAAAAGTGAGATGGAGGATTTACAAAATCAGCTTGATCAGCTTGAGGAGGAGCTAGAACAGTTAGGGGACAGCAAGGCCAACGAACAGGCAGCACAGTCAAACGCCTCCCAACAGCTAACGGTAGTTGAAGCACAGATAGTAATCATACTTGAAAATATAACAAACAAAAAAACCGAGATTTCTGTTAAACAAAGCGAAATAGATAAAACATTACAGGATATTGTAGACTCGGAAGAGCTACTTGCAGAGCGGCTAAGGGCGATGTATATTACACGTAATTCTGGAATAATGTCGACTGTACTATCGGCTAACTCATTTTCGGAATTTCTAATAGCAGCAGATTCTGTACAGCGTGTTACCGAGGCTGACAATCAACTGTTAGAGGAGATGGATAGCAAGAAAAAAGCGCTCCAACTACAGGAAGAGGCTCTTGCTGCACAGCTTTTAGATCTAGAGGAAGAAGAGCGCAAGCTTGAAGAAGCTAGAACAAACTATGCAAATGCATGGCAGGTAGCAACAAATAATATCGATAATATCGAAGCTGCTGAGGCCGCAACCGAGGCCGAGGAGGCAAGAATATTCGAAGAGTATTCTGCGGCAAAGGCTGCATACGAGGAGGCGTTTCGCCAGGCAACCGAAAATAGTACCGGTGAGTTTGTAGGTGGTGCATTTGCATGGCCGGTACCGTCCCACTCGTCCTATAGCAATATTTCAAGTCCCTATGGATTGCGTTGGCTTTTCGGAAGGCAGGAATTCCATACCGGTATCGACATTGCTACAATGGGTGGAACATACATACTTAACGCACCAATAGTGGCGGCAAACGATGGTGTTGTAGTTACGGCTATATATAGCGGTGTAGGATACGGAAACTACCTAATGGTAGACCATGGTGGCGGATACCTTACCCTTTATGGTCACTGTAACAGCCTAGCAGTATCAAACGGTGCTGTGGTAACAAAAGGGCAGACAATTGCGTATGTAGGATCTACAGGTAACTCTACCGGTCCACATCTACATTTTGAAATACGTATAGGCGGAAACCATACCGATCCATTACCACATCTTGTAGGATAAACTTAATAATAAATAATATACCTGTAAAGGTAGAATGTCGCCCAGTAAGAAATTGCCGGGCGACAAAAAATTAATCGAGAGGTTGTCAACAAAAAATGACTAAAAAAATATCAATAGGCTTTGCGCTTGCTATAACATTGCTTGCAATGACAGCAACCTTGTCGGTAACGATGTTACTGGCTATGAATATCTTTAACGATACCGTTGAATCGGTTACCGAGAGAGAGGATACCTTTGCAAAACTTAGCGAGGTAGATAGTATCGTGCGAAACAACTACCTTGGTGAGATAGATGAACAGCGCTTAATGGATATGACCTCTACCGGTTACCTATCCGGCATTACCGATAAGGCGGCAAAATACTATAATGCTGAACAGTATGTGGAGTATCTAGCACAGCAATCAGGCGAGATTGTAGGAATTGGCGCTACCGTGGCGATAGATGCAACAGGATATCTGCGTGTGACTAGGGTTACCCCTGAGTCACCGGCGGCAGAGGCAGCTATGGACGAGGGTGCGATAATCAAATCTATAGGAAGTACCGATACGAGGGGTATGTCGGTTGCAACTGCAAACATACTTTTAAACGGTAGGCTAGGTAGTGAGGTGCAGATAGTTTGGCAGGCAGCCGGATCGACAGAGGATACAACTACAAATCTGTTAAGACGTAGCTATATTATTCCAACGGTAGAGTATAGCAACCAGGCAGGTGATACAGGCTATATCAAGGTTTTACAGTTTAACGACAACCTTGCAAGTGAGCTTGATTTTGCAATTAATAACCTAATAGGCGAGGGATCTACAGGGTTGATAATAGATCTACGTGGCGTTTCGCAAAGTAGTATAAATTCGGTGGCAAGAGTTGCCGATATATTTGTAGATTCCGGAGAGATTGCGACACTTTTATATAATGATGATTCAATCGACACATTATACCTAAGCAACGACGCCAAGGTTACAATGCCAATTGTAATATTAGTTAACGATCAAACTTCTGGTGCACCGGAGTTGCTTGCACTAACACTACGTGACTTTGCCGGAGCAAAAACTATCGGTGAGTCAACAGCCGGAAGTGCCGGTATATCTGAGATTTTTCATCTATCAGATGGTAGTGCGTTGGAGTTAACGGTTGCACAGGTTATACCTATAATAAGCGAGTCCTATGCCAATGTTGGAATTCCTATTGATTTTGAAGTTTTGTTAACACCGGAGCAGGAGCTGTACTCCTACAATCTAGGTTTTAATGATGACCCACAATATGTTAAAGCAGTCGAGATGCTTAATACCTTAAAAACCGAGGCTGGAATTGAGCTAACACCGGATACAATGCCGGAGATACCGGACGATATATTTACTCCGGATAGTGAGTCTGCACCATCCGATTCCAGTGTATCGTTAGAGAGTGTAGATTCAACATCGGACAGCACATCCGATACCCAGAGCGAAGAGGAAAATTCTACATCGGATGACGAAGAAGATGCATCTTCCGACTCTGATTCAGGTGAAGATGAATAACAGTAAAGTATAAGAATAAAGGACGTGTGACATGCCAATAAGAATACCAAACGAGCTTCCGGCATTCTCTACCCTTGCAACTGAGAATATATTTGCCCTGCAAGAGGCACGCGCAGAGCACCAGGACTTTAGACCCCTTAAAATCTTAATACTAAATCTTATGCCTAAAAAGATTGAAACCGAGATCCAGCTGTTACGCCTTTTATCAAATACACCTATTCAGGTAGAGGTTGAGCTGCTTGGATTAAAAAGTTATACCCCCAAAAATACACCAAGTGCACATCTTTCAAAGTTTTATAGGCATTTTGACCAGCTAAAAGATCAACGCTTTGACGGAATGATAATTACCGGTGCACCGGTCGAGCGCATGGAATTTGAACAGGTGGATTACTGGCCGGAGCTATGCGAGATAATGGACTGGTCACTCACAAATGTATTTTCCACTATGCATGTATGCTGGGCTGCACAGGCCGCATTGTTTCATCGTTATAATATAAATAAAAAATTAATGAAAAGAAAACTTGTGGGCGTGTTCCCACATGTTGCTCTCGATGCACATCACCCACTTTTGCGTGGGTTTGATGATTGTTTTTGGGTTCCACATTCCCGCTATACAACTATTGATTTAGCAGATGTTAAGGCTTGTAAATCGGTTGATATACTTGCATTATCTCCCGAGGCAGGCGTATATTTATTAGAAAACAAAGATCATCGTCACTTTTATGTTACAGGACATCCGGAGTATGACAGAGAAACCCTAAAACAAGAGTATTTAAGGGATATTCAGGCCGAGGCACAAAGCGAGTTCCCACAGAACTATTTTCCAAAGGACGATGAAAATGAGACCCCGCTTTTCAGCTGGAGGTCCCATGCAAATCTACTATATTCGAACTGGCTTAATTATTACGTTTATCAGGAAACACCATTTGATTTACAAGATCTGTAAATTGTTCCTTTGTATCTATATCAATTGCCTCTGTATCATCGGTAAGTTCAAAAATTTCGATACTCTCGGGATGCCTAAACAATACATCACGTGCGCCGATATCGCCTGATATCGCCTTTAAATCTTTAAAATAATTCCTGCCAAATATTAGTGGTGGACAACGCCTGCCGCTAACGTGGCAGGTTAATATTTTATCGGTGGGAATTTCCTTGTATCGGTTGTTAAGGTCGATAAGTGTTTGCGCTTTAATAAAAGGCTGATCTGCTACTACTATCATAACAGAGCGCTTAAGGTTAAAATACTTAGCCCCAATACTTATACTTACACCCTGTCCCTTAAAATCTGGCGATGCCTTTAAACAATTAAGTCCAAGACTACGTGCAATATCCGCTACAGATTCATCCTCATATATAACGATTGCAGGTAACCCAGTGTTTTTAATAACATTCATAGAATAATAACATAATGGATGGCCGTTAAAATCAACTAAAAGTTTATTGCTGCCAAATCTTAGGCCAGAACCTGCTGCTAGTAAAATTACTCCACTGTCACTAAGCATGTAATTCCCCTTGTGTAAAAAATTAAATATTATTTAGATATTTATTCTTGTACTCTGACATTATTTCTGCTGTTATACTGTAATTTTTATTATTCTTGAATGTGCGCTTCATGGTATGGTAATCATAGTCATCTGTGCCGCTATGTAGATATATTACGCGGTTAGCAATACTACTACAATGATCAGAAATCCTTTCTATATCGGATAGCAACTCAACATAGATCAGGCCGTCTTCAAGGGTGCATTTTCCGGTTTTTAAGCGCTTAACATGCCTGTTACGTAATGTTGCACACATTTCATCGATGGTTTCTTCAAGTGGTTCCACTTTATATGCATCGTCAACATTATCGTTTAATGCACTTTTAGCAAGCGAAAGGTTCTCGTTAACTGCATTGTAAAGGACTGTAAGCTCTGCTTTGGCAGTTGCAGAAAATCCTTTTTTGCTTATGTTTTCAGCCCATTCGGATATATTTACACAGTGATCTGCAATGCGCTCTACATCCGATACGGTGCTAAGTAGCATAGAAACATGGTTGCTTTCCTCGTTAGAAAGTCCATGGTGTGATGCCTTGATTAGGAAGTTAGTAATGCCCATATCAAGCTTGTCGATAGATTCCTCTGTTCGCTTAATTTCAGCAGCTGCATTCTTATCACGCGACGAGACAATACTCATTGCCCTTTCAAAGTTATCTGTTGCACATCCATGCATGTACGCAATAGTATCTTGCGCTGTCTGTATTGCAAGAACAGGGGTTGTAAGGATACGTTCGTCAAGTATTGGTAGATCATCTTTTGCAGCTTTCTCTTTTGGATCATCCTTGACTGTAGCGGTAACAACCTTTGCAAGTAACTTTGTAAAAGGTAAAAACATTAAAGTAACAATAATATTAAATGCAGTATGGAAGTTTGCAATACCGCTTCTATCAATAATATCATTCCAAAATTCAAATTCACCTAAAACAAATTTTGCGCCGTAGATAGCAATTAAGAATATCGACGTACCGATAATATTAAAGTACAGATGGCTAAATGCACTCTGCTTTGCGGTGCGGCTAGCACCGATAGATGCCATCATAGGCGTAATACATGTACCGATATTTTGACCCAAAATAATAGGTATTGCAGAAGACCATGTGATAATTCCTGTTGTTGCAAGTGCCTGTAAAATACCAACAGATGCAGAACTACTTTGTATAATAGCAGTAACGGCAGCACCGGCCAAAACACCAAGTATTGGATTTTCAAGTGATGAAAAAAGCTCGACAAATAGCTCTGATTCTCTAAGCGGTCGTACAGCATCTTCCATTGTGAACATTCCGGTAAACAATATACCAAAACCTAACATTGCCTGCCCAGCATCACGACGCTTAGGTTTGTCCGAAAACATGTAAAAAGCAATACCGATACATGATAACAGTGGAGCAATAGTCGAAGGTTTTAAAAGCAGTAAAAATATGTTATCAGAGCTTATATCACCAAGGCTAAGTAGCTGTGCAGTAACTGTTGTACCAATGTTTGCACCCATAATAACACCGATAGCTTGGGATAGCTGCATAATACCGCTGTTAACAAGTCCTACAACCATAACAGTACTGGCGGATGAACTTTGTACAGCAACGGTAAGCAGTGCACCAAATATTACAGCTAATACAGGGTTTGATGTTAACTTACGTAGAATTGACTCAAGCTTGTTACCTGCAAGCTTTTCAAGTCCGTTTGCCATGGTGGACATGCCAAATAAAAACAGTGCAAGACCACCAAATAATTTTAGTATAATAAAAAAATCCATAATTACCTCAACTTTACAAATATAATGCTAACACATAAGTTTTGAAAAATAAATACCTTTAGAGAAAAATGTACATTATTTACAAAAAGTATGTACAAAAACAAACAATACTAACAATGATAAAGTGGTGAAAACTTGACAAATAACTTTTAATATGTTAGAATTTCAAAAATTTAACTACTGACTTGCAAAGGGGAATATAAAGGGCAGCACACGTTTTCTCGCAATCCCATATCGAGCATTAGCAATCTAATGATAAATTAAGAGGAGTAGCGATAATGAATAACGGATATATACAGGTGTACACCGGAAACGGTAAAGGTAAAACAACATGTATGTTGGGGCTTACACTTCGTGCTTGCGGTGCCGGCAAAAGCATATATATAATCCAGTTTATGAAAAATGGCAACTACAGCGAGATTAAAGCAATTAAAAAATACCTTCCACAGGTGGTAATAGAGCAGTACGGTAGCGATAAGTTTATAACTAAGGAAACAAAAAGTGCACAGGATATAAAACTTGCACAGGATGGATATGCTAAAGCCTTAGAGCTGGTAAGCAATGGTAGTAATGATATTGTGATACTGGACGAGGTAAACGTTGCAGTTCAGACAGGGCTTATAAGCGAGGACGAGCTGCTTACATTGATGGATGCAAAGGCAGTTGGTACCGAGCTAATATTAACAGGACGCTATGCAACCGAAAAGGTTATAAAACATGCCGATCTTGTCACCGAGATGACCGAGGTTAAACACTATTTTAGAAGAGGTGTAGATGCAAGGGTCGGGATCGAGATGTAACGCCCTCACAATTGATTTAATTTAATAGAACGAACCCCAAATTAGTGAAAAATCTCACATCAAAATGGAAAAATGCAATACGTTTTTTTGTGTAAGATGTAGAAATTCAGATATAAACTTTACTTATTACGTGATAACTGTTAATATACAGTAAAGCTATATTAAATGAAATTTACGCTTTTATTAAGTTACAACATATAGGAGAACCGAATGGATCCCGATAGTATTACGACCTTTGCCGCTGGCTTTGCTACGGCATTTTTTCTATGCCTTGTAATCGGAATA
>CAYJKW010000045.1:0-17332 GCA_964370765.1 uncultured Oscillospiraceae bacterium | reverse complement strand
TAAAAGAAGAATACAAAAAAATTTATGCATTTTGTTACTTCAAGGTGCATAATAGCGACGTAGCTCAAGATTTAACACAGGAAACCTTCTTAAAATATTTTGAGACAACAAACTATCTCGAAAAAGGCAAAAAACTTGCCTTTTTGTACACCATCGCTCGAAATAACTGTAATTATTATCATAGGCAAAACAAACATACACAAAACATCGATGACATGCAGAATTTGCCGTGCGAAATATCTGATCAGATTGAAACCATAATGACTGTTCGCTGCGCCGTGTCGACACTCGATGCCATAGAGCAAGAAATCGTATTGTTAAAGTTTACAGGTGGGCTCAAAATTGGTGAAATAGCTGAATATTTGGGGGTCTCAAGATTTTCGGTATACAGAAAACTCGGTGCAATAGAAAAGAAACTAAAAGCTATTTTAAGAAAAGAGGATTTTTATGGATAGAAAATTGGAATTGCTACTAAAACTATCTTACACGCCGCCTAATCTAAGTGATAGCAAGGCGGATAATTTTATCGACAGCATCTCTCATCCAAAAGCAATGGCTAGCGAATTATTTTTTTCACAGCTGGGGTTTATTCGTAAACGAGTGTGGTTTATATTTGTTTTAAGCCTGAGCTTTGCCTTTTTTTATTCTAACAGCTCGGAGATGCCGGCAGATGCCATCACGGTGATATCGGCGATGTTGCCTTTCATATCGCTATGCACCATTACGGAAATTCATAGAAGCTTTGCATACAATATGGACGAAACCGAGCTTGTCTGTAAGCATAATCTGCCCAGGCTTACTTTAATAAGAATCGGTATTTTAGGAACTGCTGGCTTTCTTCTTTTACTATTATTAGTCATTATTGTAAACAAAAACGACTACAGCATTTTTCGCAATGCCGTCTATTTGGGCGTACCGTATCTGCTTTCAAGTTACATCAGCTTATTGCTTACAACAAGGTACCAATACAAGGAAACAACATATGTCTGTGCGGTAGTTTGCGGAATAATAAGTATTTTTTTAATAGTAGAAAATCAAAACTATCGGCTTATTTACAGTTCTGATTTCACCCTTGTTTGGGTAGTTGCTTTTATTGCCCTATCCGGACTTTTGTCGTTGCGTCTTGCTAAATTTACAAAATCACAAAAGGAGTTAAAATGGAGCTTACAATAGATAGGTTGACAAAACAATATAAAAATAAAATTGCGGTAGACAGGCTATCCGTCACCCTTTCCACGGGAGTGTATGGGTTACTGGGGGCAAACGGAGCAGGAAAAACAACATTACTGCGAATGATTTGCGGTGTAATTCGGCCTACAAGCGGAGAGGTAAATTTTGATGGGATAGACGTAACAGATGAGGCGTATAGAGAAATTCTTGGATACCTGCCGCAGGATTTTGGCTATTATCCGGAGTTTTGTGCACAAGATTTTATGTATTATATCGCAAGCCTAAAAGGTCTGAGTAAACCTCAAGCCAAGGCAAGAACAAAGCAGTTGTTAGAGGTGGTGTCGCTGACAAAAGTCGCGAAAAAGAAGATAAAAACTTTTTCAGGGGGTATGAAACAACGCCTCGGCATAGCACAGGCACTTCTCAACAATCCAAAGGTATTAATTTTAGATGAGCCGACCGCAGGGCTAGACCCAAAAGAACGTATACGATTTCGCAATTTCATCTCCGAACTTGGGAAAAATAGGATAGTATTGTTATCGACACACATCGTCTCGGATGTGGAAAATATAGCAAACACCATCTTAATCATGAAAGACGGCCAGCTAATCCACAATGGGGCACTAAACGAAATAATAACTGCAATCGAGGGGAAGGTATTCGAGTGCGTTGTAGACGTTAAAGTTGCCGAAAAAATGATGTTACATTACCCTGTGATTAACAGTAGAAACGAGGGCGACATGACATTTTTAAGGCTTGTAAGCGATGAAAAACCACACAAAACAGCTGTCCGTGTCGCCGCCACGTTAGAGGATTTATATCTTTACTATTTTTCGGATGTTGAGGGAGCGGTAATATGAGAAACATAAAGACCTTAGTAGCGTTTGAGCTGGGAAAAATTGTAAGGACTCCGGCGTTTTATATCGGTGTTTTCGGGATAATTCTCGCAAGTATCTTTTTTGTGTATATGTCGTTTTCACAGTATCACTCGTATGATGAAAATGGAAACGACCTTGAGGGCACAGCGGCAATAAAGAGATCACAAGAAATAGCGGCAGGTTTGACAGGAGAAATAACGTCCGACACAATAGACGGTGCTATAGAATATTATTACGGGCTGCTAGGTGATGCGAGAAATGTTACCTCCGACGGAACTCTCACAAACGAGGCTTTTGCCGATTGGTACCGTTATAGCGATATCAACAACATGATAGCAAAGGCGTATGCACCGCCCGGTTCTGCATATAACTACTATGCAATAAATGGCATATCAAGCGGTGCCGGTGCTATGTTTTATAGCAACAGGGAGGCAAAGATACAAGAAATCACATCGCAAGACACAAGTTTTGACGATGAACATCTATCGATTTTTAGTTCGCTTAACAGTGCGTTAGGCCCTTTTTATTACGATTATTATAACGGTTGGATGCAGCTGTTCGATAACTATTACTTCGTTTTGGTGCTGGTTACCTTTATAATGCTAGTCTGTATATCGCCTGTTTTTTCAAATGAAAATCAAACGAAAATGAACTCGATTATTTTTTCAACACGGCACGGTAAAAAACTGCTTTTTACCTCAAAAATCATCGCAAGCATGCTGTTTGCTACGATTTTGTTTGCCGCCGGCATATTGCTGATGACCTTGCTTTACCTGTTTGTGTTTGGTGCAGACGGGTGGGACGCAAGTATTCAGGTTATGATCGCCTACTTTATGTCGCCATATGATTTGACGGTGTTAGAGGCATACTTTGCTATTATGGGTATCGCTTATCTTGCATATATCTTAATAATGATGCTGAGTTTGTTTATCTCTACAGTTGCAAAAAATAACTTTTTAGTTGTCGTACCTGTGACGGTAATCTTTTTAGCCCCTCTATTCTTCCCCGAAAGCGAGACACCAGTAACTATTAACAATATCAATAATTTATTTCCGATAAACATCTTGGAATCAGACTCATTGCTGAAATTGTACGAGATATATTCTGTGTTTAGTATATCGTTAATGCCACCATACGCAATCAGTATCTTTACCCTGTTCGTGACAGTTATTTTGTTAGTAGCCGCAAAAAACATATATAAAAAACAGGAGGCCTTTCACTCCTAATTTGTTTTCACCATACGTATTGAACTGAGCGATAGTTCAAATACACAAACTGAAATTAGCTTATAGGTTATGACAGCTTAATTAGTTGGTAATCATAGGAAAGCAATCGATAGATGATATATACAAATGCTGGTAGATAACAAGCCGGTAGATCCAAAATATGTGACGGTAATAAGAGGTAGCACAATCGCAACATTAAGCAGCGAGTTTACACAGACATTGTCAGCAGGGCGGCACATGATTAGCATTGTGAGTACGACAGGCACAGCAACAGCTGAGTTTTTTATAACCGCTACACCATCCACTGGCACAGATAGCCCACAGGCATTCGACCCTGCAATTTCTCCACTTACGGGTGCTTACACTAATGCAACAGAGGAAAACACAAAACAGCGATAATAGCCTTAATTTAAAGATATCTGATAAAGGGCTGCTTTACCGATGGCTCGCCAGCGCATCACATTGCCGTGCGAAGATCAGGATTTTGAATTTCCTATGATACACCAGCCGTCGCAAACTACGTTTAGTTTGCGACGGCTTTTTTGCAGATACATAAAACGACAGATACCCACTAAACTATTGACTCCTTTAAAAACTTTAAAAGCAGGTACTTTTGCTTTCTTAACCACATCCTTTGCATCCGATTCTTTGACATATTGTCTACATTTAAGTTAAGTAATCCTAAAAAATTGAACAATAATACAAGTTTTTTTGTTTTAAAATTGTTAAAATGTTTTTATTAGTTTGATGGAGGAGAAGTTATATGTTATTACTGAAAAAACCGAGTTGCAAAGTAGTTTTAGCGTTTATGTTAGTCGTAGTGCTCTTGGTGAACTGTTTTAGCTTTTCAGCTTTCGCACAGGAAACCAAAACAAATTTAGTTTTAAACAAGGCTGTCAGCAGCTGGAACTTCACCGGAGATGCAACGTTAATCTACCCGGGGCTTTCACAAACGGTAAGCGATGTTGAAAACGCTAGCCTTTCACGTTTAACCGATGGCGTTAAAATGCGAGATGAACCGCATAACACACTTGAAGATAACTGGGTGTCTTCCACATGGGAAACACCGGACGCCTCTCGTGCTAAGTGGATTAACCTTTATCGAAGCGTTGGACGCGAGGTAATAATCGACCTTGGTGAAGTTGCAAATATAAATGACATGATTTTGCATGTTGCAGGCGGCAACTATGGCATAGAATTGCCCACAAGCACATCATTTTTATTATCTGATGATGGAATTAATTATTACTTAATAGACGAAATAACCCCATCAGAAGCAACAGATGAAGTCGCGCTTATCAGCAATGTTGAGGGCGAACACCTTAACCAATATACATTAAAAGTTTCAGGCGTAAATTATAATGCACGTTATATCAAGCTTAAGTTTGACGTAGCGGTCCATGTGTTTATCGACGAATTCGAAGTTTTTGGCAATATGGGTGCATCCGAAACAGCAAACCCATTGCCGGGAGACTCCGAGGAACATATTCCCGACGTTAACGCATACCCTACATTTGAGCAAAGTGGCGGTGTAAGTGATATTTTCCTTGCATATATGGGCTTTGCACCACAATCAAGCAGCAGCGAGGTTCTTGTTACACACAAGACAATGGAGGAGTTTAAATCTGCGGTTGCATATGTTGATACTTCCGGCGTTGCTAAAGATTGGCTTTTTGATGCAATAACCATACTTCCGCACAGTGTTGATATGACAGGTGGGCCATCTGATACAAAGCAAGACTGGCAAGACATATTAAACCATTGGTTTAATTATACTGTCGATGGTGCCCCTGCAAATTTATCACAACTTCAACCTGCAATAACACAGGCAAAACAAGAGTTAACACCAAACTCTGAAAATGGGCTAACACAGGAATTAATAGATAACCATAAAGTTAAGTTGCAAATTTCAGTGCCAACAAGGCTTGATCAGATTACCAATTGGGGCTCTCTCGATGAAACAATTAGTGTAAGTGTTGACGAAAATGGTAACTATATCTTTACAAAAGGTGGCGCAAAAAGCGACATCTCTCTTGCGGGTTCTTCTGAGGTTTCAGGACTTGAGACACTTTCTAACAGGGCAAGTGTAATGTATTGGTATATGCGTGAAGCTTTAAGCATGTGGAACGCAGTTAAGGCACAAAACCCTGATGTTGTTTTTGATGGCTTTTACCATTATGCTGAATCTGTTGTTTTAAGTGAAGACCCACTTGCCGATGAAACAGCAAAAATATTTAACGCTTTAGTAGATTATATCGCACTTGAAGATGGTGCGGCTAAATATTACAGTTATTGGATACCTTTTTATCAAGCCGAAGGTTTTAATAAATGGAAACAATTTGGTTTTGACTATGCTATCATGCAACCAAACTATGTATTCCAGTTCCAACAAAGCAACCAGCTTAATGCTGCAGCTGATTTAGCAAAGCGCTATGGCCTTGGCATAGAGATGGAATATTCCTCTAATTTAATTGATAAATCGGTCGAATACTTAACCCAAAGCAGTCAAAATGCCTTAGCTTATGGTCAAGCACCGCAAGCGTGGTATCTTGGAACATGGGATCCGCACAATATGGCGGTAAACGATGCCGACCGTCGTGAATATTACGATTTGGCATATCTTGCAATTAATGATTTGGAAGTTAAATCGGCTCCAAAACCATTAACCGGTGAAAACATACTTCAAGATGCAAACATAACAGTTGATATGCAAAACCCAAGCAGCGACGGAAACACAAAGCTTGACATTGTTAACGGTGCAGTAGACGTTTTAACCGATGGTTTATATGCACAAAATTGGTCCAATATCAGTTCTGATTCTAATAGTGCGCTTCTGTCATTCATTCAAGGTGATACAGAAGACCTAGCCAACACTACATACACAATAACTGCAAAATTGGATAATGTTTATAAGATTAGTGGAATATCGCTAGACACTTATCACATACCAAGTTGGGGTATCAGTTCACCCGCTGCGGTTAAGTTTGAAACCTCTATGGATGGCATAACCTGGAGTGAGTATTTAGTAGCTTCGGACTATGCTGAGGCAACCCCCACAGAGCAAGCAAGTGCACAAAGACGTGATTTTATTGCAAGAACAGATACACAGGTAGAGGCACAATATATACGTGCAAGTTTTGAGCGTGCACCCGATAACAGCAAAAACCCTGTAGTACCATATGCTTATGTTGCGTTTGATGAATTTATTGCCACAGGTGATGTTGCTATAAGCCCACTTAGCGGCGAAAATATACTTCAGGATGCAAATATAACAATTGATATGCAAAACCCAAGTGATTCAGGCAATGCAAAATTAGCCGTTATAAACGAGTTAACAGATAAACTGACAGACGGCTTATATGCCGAAACTTGGAGCGTTAACGCTGCCGATAAACCGATGTTATCATTTGAGCAAAAAGACACTGTCGGAAATGGAAATGACGGATACACCATAACTGCTGATTTAAACGGCACTTATGATATAAATGGAATGTCGCTTGATTTTTATCATCTTGCAAGCTGGGGCATAGGTGCGCCGACAGATGTAACTTTTGAAGTATCTATGGATGGTGTCACATGGAGTGAATATGCAATAGCCAGTTCATATAACAAAACACAGCCTACTTTACAAGAAGCTGCTTCAAGATATGATTTTATTGCACGCACACAGCCTGTAACAGCAAAATATGTGCGAGCAAGCTTCATTCGTGACATTAACCCTGCTAATGATGCTTCATACGGACATATTGGTTTTGATGAATTTGTAGTTACAGGTAGTAAAATTACTACACCACCTGAGGGAGAAAATATATTATCAAATGCTACATTCACCTTAGAAATGCAAAGCCCATCAGAGGCTGGTGAAACAAAACTTGCTTCATTACAAGCGCTTTTACCAAAATTAGCCGATGGCGTATATGCAGATAATTGGCTAATTAACAGCGAGAGTAATCCGTTAATCGCACTTGCTTTAGGTGATACAGTTGAAAGTGCAAACGATGTATATACCTTAACCGCTGATTTAAACGGTATGTATGAAATAACAGGCATGTCACTCGATTTTTATCACCTGGTAAGCTGGGGCATAAGCTCTGCTGATTCTGTGAAATTCGAAATATCAGAAGATGGCGAAAATTGGACGCTTTACGCAGATGCAAGCGGTTACAGCGATGTAGCCTCTAACCAAGCAGGTGCCGTAAGAAGAGAAATAATCGCACAAACAAGTTTACAAGAGCCTGTAGATGCAAGGTATATAAGGGCAGTTTACTCAAGGGGCATAGATCAATCTAAAGGCACACCTTATGGACATATTGCTATTGATGAGTTTGTTGCTACAGGCAGCATTAAAGCTGTAACAGATGTTTATGTAACAGATATCACTATGCAAAATAAAATTACTACTGTTGGCGAAAGCTTTGAGCTAATAGCACAGGTTACACCTGATAACGCAACAAACAAAACAGTGGTTTACACTGTTGAAGATGCCGGTACAACAGGTGCAACAATTGAAAACAATATTCTTAACACCAAAACAAGTGGTACAGCAACAATTAAGGCAAGTGTTTTGAATGGTGCGCAGGATGGCTCTGACTTTGAAGTTTTATTTGAAATAGAGGTACAAGCACCCACTAAATATAAAATAACTGTGGTAAATGGCACGGCTAAAAACGGAAAAGATGAAGCTAATTACTTGAAGAAGATGACCGTTACAGCAACCATTCCGGAAGGATATGTATTTGTAGAATGGCAATCGGATGATGGTGTAGAATTTGAAGATGCGACAGCGATAACTACAACCTTCTTAATGCCGGCAAACGATGTTACAGTAACAGCTATAGTTGTCAAAGAAATTACATTTACCTTTATGTCTGAAAATGGAATAGTAACCGGCGATACAAAATACACAATAAAATCCACCGATGGCACAGCAGTTCCGGAGTTCCCCGATATCGTTGCAAACATAGGCTATGACTTTAAAGGGTGGAGTTTAAACGGTGAGATTGTGGACACAAAAACAAGCTATGAAAACGATACCGTTTTTGTTGCGATGTTTGAAGAAAGCAACGAGGGATCGTACCACAAAACAAGCGATTTCCGTGTTCCTTTATTCTCGTTTATGGCACCGAAATACAATATCGTTTTGGAGCTTGGTGAAGAATTTACAGTCGGACATACATCCACAGGCTTCTTAAGAAACACCACCCTGAAAAAATTAAGTGGCGACGATAGTTTAACTATAAGCGGCATGAATTACAAGCATTCTTGGTTTAATGCAAAATACACATGGGATATTGTAGCTACAAACCTTGGAGAAACTTCATACGCTTCAAAAATGACAAACAACTCAATACTTAATTACGAAATATACAATATCACTGTAATAAAAACACATAAGCTAACCTTTGACGATATTAATATTAACGTGGTGCAAACTCAAGATGGTGGAGTATCATTTACAATACCCGAGTTTGTAGGTGCGGGCGAATTTATGGCAAACGGCAACACTTACAAAGCAGGTGATGAAATTACAGTAATGCAAGACATTGTGTTTACAGCAAAATAAAAATGTGAAAACATGTAGCTACACCGAAAGTGATTCCGTGAATATTGCGCTAAAAAGAAAGATGTGAAAAAAGAGGTGATACAAACATGAATGTATATGATTTTGAAATATTGCAAAAAGATGGCACTTTAAAAAGCATGAAAGACTTTAACGGCAAGACTATTTTAATTGTAAACTCCGCTACGCACTGTGGTTTTACTTATCAATATGAAGAGTTAAAACAGCTACATGATAAGTTTAGTGCTAAGGGCCTTGTAATTTTAGATTTCCCTTGCAACCAGTTTGGAGAACAGGCAAAGGGAACAAACGCTGAAATTACAGAGTTTTGCCAATTGAATTTTAACACACCTTACGAAATGTATTCAAAAATTGAGGTAAACGGCGAAGACGAAACCCCTCTTTTTAAATACTTAAAGCAACAAAAGGGCTTTAAAGGTTTTAACAACCCAAATCACCCGTTAAATGAAAAATTAAAAGATATGTTTTTAAAAATGGATGAAAATTATGAAAAAAGCGATGATATTAAATGGAACTTTACAAAATTTTTAGTTGATAAAAATGGTGAAGTGATAGAAAGATTTGAGCCGGTTGATGATATACATATTTTAGAAAAGGCGATACAAAAGATACTGTAAATTTGTAATCAACCTACATTAATTCCAACAGAAAAAAACAAAATGACAAGAGCTTTAAATAATGAAGCCTTATCATAAACAAACAAAACCGATGCTATGACGCATCGGTTTTGTTTAATGGATATAGATGTTGCGGCAAGTCCGTTCGATAAACGGTGTTTCTTAGAAACACTGCCGATCAGAGCCGGACTAAGATATCGGGCTTTATCAGTTCTAGTTCATATTTATCATGTGTAATAAAAATGACTGTTTTCCCTTTTGCTTTTTCTAATAGATAGTTTATGTTAAGTTTCTTTGTATTTTCATCCAATTCTTTAAACGGCTCATCTAATATTAATAAATCATAATCTGCAAGGATAGCCCGAAGTATTGCTACCCTCCTTTTCATACCACCCGACAGCGTAGATACTTTTTTGTCGCTACACCCCGATAGATCTACACAGTCAAGAGCAGTCTCTATCTGCAATCTAGAAAATTTGTTAAAACTTTCCTTATTAATATGTGGCATGACAATGTTAGTAAGAACATCAAGGTTTTCACACAGCCTATCCTCCTGGAAAACTGCGCTTTTTTTCAGCCCTTCTATGCCTTGTATAGAACCTTTATCGGCATGTTCAAGCCCCATTAGCAATCGTACTAGCGTGGTTTTACCGCTACCGGATTGCCCCATTATACAGTTGATTTTGTTTTTTTCAAGTAATATACTATAGTTTTCAAAAACTATAACATCATCGTACCTTTTACAAATATCTTTTATAATAATCATTTCAGCTTTACACCTTCAAGGGCTTTTATTGTCGTATTAATAAGCTTTATAAAGCCTTTTTCAAACAAGTAACTTACCAAAAGTATTACCGCTGTCCATGCAAACACATTAGGTGTGTCGATAAATATCTTAGCCTGATATAGATTACCCCCGATAGATAGGTCGGCAACACCTAAAACCTCCGCCGCAATTCCTGCCTTAAAACTCATCCCAAGACCCACAAGGCATGCAGATTGAAAAAGAGGAAGTATCTGTGGCAACAATATATACCGTAATCTTGTTTTTCTTGTTATGCTAAAAAGATCGGCCATCTCATTTAAACGTTTGTCAAAATTATTTATTCCACTAAATATGTTAGTGTAAACTATAGGCAAAACCATAATAAAGCTGACAAATATAGAGATATTATTGTTCGAAACCCAAATTAACACGACAATAATAAACGATGCTACCGGTACCGACTTACAGAACAGGATTAATGGACTGATTAATTGTTTAAATACAATATTTTTAGAGGAAATTATAGCAAACAATGTTCCGATAACAACGCCCAAAATAAAACCAACACTTATCTTTAAAAGCGATAATAATATTGACTGATAGAACTCAATATCCTGTGCTAAATAAAAAAGCTCTTCCAGTACAGATGCAGGGGATGCAAGCAGAATTTGGCTATCTATAATCATACTTAAAAACTGCCAAAGGGCTATCCATAAAAGGATAACCCATAGTGGCATTTTATTGTTATGAGAGTTGTTTTTTCCGTTATCGTGCATAGTAGTACGCATCGTCCGGCAATGCTCCGCCTACCGAGGCAGGATTTTGATCAAAAAGAACCTGAAGATATCCGGATAGCAATGTTTTCATTTCGTCACCATAGATAAAGTTAATGTTACAGTGAGGGATTGCAGCAACAGCAACAGGCTCAGCAGGTAAAATTCCATACTGCACCACTAATGCAGCACCATCTTCAACATTTTCATTGATATAGTTAACAGAGGTCTCGTAATGTGTCATGAAGTCCTCGATTGCGGCAGGATTTTGCTCAACAAATTCCTTGTTTGCAACGACTACACCGGTTATTAAAGTTCCGTCGATTTCGGAATTATCCCAAATTTCGGTTAGGTTTAATGCAACACGAAGATTTTCGTTTGAAGTTAATGCGGTGGTTGCAAAGGGCTGTGGTAACATTGCTATTGCATTTTCTTCAGCTGCGATAGCGGCAACAACCTCTGCTTGTTCTGTTTTCCACTCTACTGTGACATCATCGGTAAGCCCGTTTGCTTCTAAAATTTTATTTAGCGCATATTCAGGAGTAGCTCCACTGCCGGCAGCATAGATTGTCTTTCCTTTTAGATCCTCTATTGATTGGACAGTTTCGCCATTTTCAACAATATAAAGAACTCCGAGCGTATTGATTGCCAGAACCTGAAGTTTTCCCTCGGTATTGTTATATAGTACGCTTGATACATTTGCCGGAACAGCCGCAATATCAACCTCACCGGTTGCTACCTTTGTGTT
Source organism: uncultured Oscillospiraceae bacterium (assembly GCA_964370765.1). Lineage (GTDB taxonomy): Bacteria > Bacillota > Clostridia > Oscillospirales > Ruminococcaceae > CAYJBH01. The sequence continues at coordinate 5,573 of CAYJKW010000045.1, read as the reverse complement.
AACTACATCAATTGCCGACTCGATAGCAAAGCTATAGTTATTTGTGGTTATGTCGCCATTGTCGACACCGTTCATAAAATGTACCATTCCCATTGATGTAGGTCCGCTCAAAGCAACAACCGAAATATCAACAGGATCAGCTACTACTTCTTCGGTCGGTTCCTCTTCAACCGGAATCTCCTCCGCTGTTGCTTGTGATTCCGAAGCCGGTGGTGTTTCACTTTCAACCGGTGCCGACGAACAAGATGTAAGGGCAAAACCACCCATTACGCAAGCAAGTACTAAGCTTAAAATCTTTTTCATTCATATTCTCCTTTGTTAGTACAGATGTTTCTTTAATTCTGTAACATTTTCTATATATAAAAACCTTTTGTCGGTCTTTATAGCATTGCACTTTTTCAGAAATGAAATTTCACGAAAAAGAGTAGCTCTGCTTATGCCGAGATAACTTGCTATTTTTTCTCTGTTTACAAGTTTTATTCGGCAATCATGTTGATTTTTCAGTAGATACACTATCAGCTTTACTCTTGCAGATTGAATAGTAAGGTTTTCTATCCTATCTAGTAAAAACTGTATTTTTTTATTATAAATTGTTAAAAACCTTGTCACTAGCTCAAAGTCATTTTGCATTAATTCAATTAAAAAAATTTTTGATATTGAGATTATTTTTACATCTGTTCCGCAAAATATACCGGTCTTTACATTGCTTGTGGCGAAAATATTATTTATGCCAACACAGTCTCCAACATACAATGTTGAAAGATATATTTCATCGCCGGTAATCGAAGTACTATAGACATCAACCTGACCTTCTGCAATTAAAACAATTGAATTATCGCAGATATTGTCTAATATTTGACCTTTTTTTATTGATTGAAAGCTCACATTATTGGATGGTATAGTGATGCCTTTAAAAAGCTCAGAACTTTTTAGTGTATTTAAAATGATTTTTGTTACGTCACCCATTGTATTACCTGTTTTAACGAGTTAGATAAAGCTAACTATTGTTATTATATCAGAAATAATATCCTTGTCAAGAAAAATGTTTTTAGTCTTATTTAAGACTTACATAGCAAAAAAAATATAGTAAGCTATAACTAACTTAAAAACAACATGGTTTAATATGAATAAAATCATTCTATTGTCCGGCGCTTCAGCCGTTGGAAAAACATCGGTAATAAGGTGGTTAATCCCGCCTCTTACGCAAAGCAGGTTGAATCCGGCTGTGTGTAAGATTGATTGTTACGATAACAACGAGATTATCGATAAAGGTCAGATAAGTGTACCTTATGTATTAGGGGTTAGCGGTGATACCTGTCCTGATCACTTTATGGTTTCTAATCTATACGAGTTATGGAATTGGTGTAGCGAACAGTCCTGTGATACACTTCTAATCGAAACAGCGGGGCTTTGCCACCGATGCTCACCGGCAACACAGAAGATGATTTCGGGATGTGTCGTGGACTGTACCAGCAGTACAAAAGCTCCACAAAGTCTTGGTCCTATGCTATTATGCGCTGACTTTATAGTGGTAACCAAGATTGACATGGTTTCACAGGCCGAAAGAGAGATATTTTTATGGAAGCTGCGTAGCCTAAACAGCCGAGCAAAGGTTTTTGCAGTGGACACTTTAGCCGGCTATGGAGTAGAAAACCTCGCCTACTTTCTAACGACTACCGAAATACAAGATACATTTGAGGGCGATGTATTACGTCATACCATGCCCATGGGCGTGTGCTCCTATTGTGTAGGCGAATGTAGGGTAGGGAATGATTACCAGCAAGGTGTAGTAACTAAGATAGATTTTCAAAGGTGACTTATGAACAGTGTGACTATATTTCCGGGATATAGCAAGACGGGTGAAATTGAAACATTTGACAAAATAACGTTTTTTACCGGCTCGCTAATCAGTATTGTAGGTAATACAGGTTCCGGCAAAAGTCGATTAATTAAAGATATAGAACAGGTGGTTGATAAAAACTCCGTTTCTAGGAGAAAGGTGTTAATTAACGGAAAAGGCTATAAGCATTATAGGGAACTAGAATACGGGATAATAGCCCATCTTGGGCAAAACATGAGATTTATGTTGGATACAACGGTAGGTGAATTTGTTAATTTGCATTGCGAGTGCAGAGGCAAAGCCTGTAATGTAAGCAAGGTACTTAACACGGCAAATCTTATTACCAAGGAGCCGATTTCGAGTGAGATGAATTTAAATCTGCTTAGTGGTGGTCAAACAAGAGCCTTAATGATAGCCGATATTGCACTGATTTGCGACAGTCCCATCGTGCTGATTGACGAGATCGAAAATGCCGGAATTGATAAAATCAAGGCCTTAGATTTACTAGTAAACAGCGAAAAACTTGTAATCGTTGTAACGCATGACCCGCATACTGCTTTAATGGCAGAAAGACGAATAGTAATGAAAAATGGTGGAATCGATAGAATCATTGTTCGCACAGAACAGGAAAAAGAACTTTACACAAAGATGAGTGATGAATATATAATCGGGCTAAACCGACAGACATTATTGAGAGAAGGAGATTTTATAGTATGACAGACGTATTAATGTATTGGAGCCATATATGTGTACTGCACAACGAGGAGAAAAGGGTTATTTCGGAGGTTCAAAAGGCCTTGATAAAGCAAAACATCAACCTTAGGGTTGAATATTTCGGGCTTGGGTATGCAAACCGCATGTCGGAATATGTAGCACAGGAAAACAGTGTATTGCCCGATATAGTAGTATCTGCGGATTTAGAGATGTTTGAGCATAAAGCGCTGTACAACAAACTTGGGGAACTACATAAGTCAGAAAGCTGGCACCCCTTAAAAAAAATTAAGATTGTAGAAGACACGAGGCGAAAAGATACATTACTGCCACTTTTAGCTATACCTATGGTATGCTACACTAATGACCTATCACATTGCGAAAATAAAGCATTGAGTGAAATAGTTGAACATGGAGGCTTTGCATTCGGTGGGATAAATAACTCGGCAGGTAAAACGATAACCAAACTCGCATTGGAAAAATATTCAGATTTTGTGGCCGAAAAGTTACTCGATCAATCCGCCATTGAAGATATGCCTATAGGTGCTTTTCAATCGGTTCGAACAAACAAAAGCACTACGGCTGTTGTGCCACTTCTGTATGCTATGCGTGCCGATGGGGTGAACACCTTTGTAACAACATTAAAAGATGGTGTGATTTTAATCCCCTCTTATTTCGCATGCAGGACAAAAATAAGTGAGGAGATCGGAAAGATCATTTTGAGTGAAATTTTCACACAGACATTCTGTAATATGTACTCGTCTAAAGGCAACATGATAGTCTGTTTAGATAAAGAAACAGATACAAAGGTAGAGGACAATATTGATAATTATTCAGCAATAAGCCAAAGTTTTATCGATAAGCTAAGCGACGAAAAGTTTTACAATCTTTATACATCTAAAATTAATTCTGCTAAGATGCTAAAGGTTTGTGTTTAAGGGTAACATCTACGGCATACCTCGAAATCAAACAACGTCTTTATGAATATTAGGGTATCTGTTTTAACAGCTTCATATCATGCAAAAAACAGGTGGTCAGGCCCTGTACCCCCATCGACATTAGCTTTTTTGCCACCTCTAAATCATTAACTGTCCAACAATTTAGCTCGATATTCTCTTTATCCAACATTTTTTTAAGGTTTGCTGTTACCATTTTATAGTTTGCATTTACAGTATTAAACCCATGTTTTTTACATGCCTCTATCATAAGGGAGGCACAGGTAATATCAAAATTCGGTATAGTTTCATACTTTTCTTTTGCATTTTCTACCACCTGCTCGATATTAAAATGCACCTCAACGATTTTTTTCATTTCATCGGTAATGTTATTTGGGTTTATGTAGCCGGAATATATAACCCTACCAAAAAGCCGGTAATTCTTTGCGAGTTCATACACACACTGTTCAAGATCATCCTGTTTCATATCGCAGTTTATCTTTACCGAATCGTGAGCCGCTACAATCTCGAACACATCACATAGTAGCGGCGCATCCTGCGTTGTATCATCGTGGCTTATCGATAGATTCCCATTTACAAAACGAACATCAACCTCTAGCACGTCTGCTTTGTTTGCTATTGCATACTCTACAAACTCTATACTGTTTTCAGGCGTATTGTCGCATCCTGAGTGTGCTGTTAGCTTCATTATCTTGGCCTCCTTCGGGACAAAGCTCCCTTAATTTAAACTATATATATCGGGCTTGTAAAGCCTAGCAAAACATCGGCTCTGCCACAATAGTTTCCATACCATTCCAAACGTGCCCAACCCTTCGAAAGTTGTATCGACAGGCTATTATCGTTAGGGCTTAGTGTTGCTACCGTTTTGCCGTTGTTAACTATGCGAATATCCTTCGTTACTACATCAAGGTCGTCCCAAAGTGGGATGCGCTTTTTATCTTCAACACCAACACAGATACTAAGCATATCGCTACAGCTTATCTCATCACCAAGCTCTATCTTTTTATTGTTGCAAGCCATATCGAGTTTTAGCACCGGCCCACAGGTGACATACATCCTGCCGGCTTTTATGGCTGCTAAAACATCCTCACCTTCAATCGTATCGTTATTAAGTCCAATATAGGTTATTGCAAACCTTCTATCTTCCGGCGATTTTGGCATATCGTGCCAATCTCTGCCGCTGGAAGCGGCTATTCTAAAGCCTTGATTAAGCAACTCTGTCCACATGTTAAACGCCCTAATATTGAAATGGGATAACATAGGTTGTGAGCGTGACCAAACCTCAATATAATCGACATTATTCCAGTTATTTACAAGGTATCTCCACCTACAGCCGGTGCACATCGGGCTTCCTACAGCAAAGGGATGCGCTATACCGGTAGTGCCACCAGCCTGTTTTATCGCCGCAATGTAGTCATCAATATTGTCCGGAGTGGCAAAACGCCAATCTACAAAGCTAGAGGAACCAAGCACAACCATATGGCCAAAAAATGTTGTCCATTCTATCCCTTTTATCACGGGAACTGTTGCGGCAATCCGCTCCGGTGTAAGGTCCCGATATCCGGCTGTTGAATTATGATCTGTCAATGCTATGGCATCATACCCTGCACTAGAAGCATTAACCAGTAGCTCCTCTACCGTCATCTTACCATCACTGTTATTGGTGTGGCAGTGCATCTCAAAGGCTTTATAGCTAGACATGTTCGCCCTCCTCGCCTGCATATACTTCGAGCTTATACTCGCAACGTTCTGTTATTACACAGTGTACATTTAACACTACCTGGTATTCGCCTTTAAGCGGCCTGTGTGTTTCTAAGCCTAAAGAGGCTTCGTTGGCACTCACGATAAAATCTTGCATTGGGGCACCACGGTGAACACAGCCAAGGTGAGTTTGCCCTGCATCTAAGGAAAATGTGATTAGATTTGTCAGCGGTAGATGGCTTTTCCAATCGGCAGTCAATCGCTGCGGGGTATCCCCCATAAAATCATCAAGGGCCTTTTCTATCAAAATTTTAGCCTTTTGGTCGTCCTGTAGATATTTCGGGCTATAGTCGGTTTTAAAATAT
>CAYJKW010000044.1:15388-17779 GCA_964370765.1 uncultured Oscillospiraceae bacterium | reverse complement strand
TATCCTTAACGGAATCATAGCGTGGTACAATCCTTGCTACCGATGTATGGATACCATCCTTAATGCGCTGGCGAAACCTCTCCTCATCCACAAGAATGCTTTCCTGATCTTCCATGATGTGCAGGACCTTGTAGTATGCGGTTCCGAGTGTTTCGGTTATGGTCAGGCCCATCTGCCCATCTATCCAAAGGCCTCTGCCGCAATGGCTATAACCTTTGTCCGTTTCCCAGATAAGATCACAGTAAAGCATGGCCTTTTTTAGGCTTTCGACGATAAACTCACGTTCGAAACCATACTTTTTGTTAACCCTTTCGATGAATGCATCCGATACCCCAAACTCCCCAAGATCAGGCGTAAAATCGGTGTCAGGTGCCTCAAGCGCCACACGGCACTCATCCGGGGTGGAGCGATAGGCAACCAGCCAGGGTGCATAATCAGACTCGGCAAGATGATCTGATATCTTATAAAGAAGCTCTTTATAAACAGGATCTAGATCCTTGTTTAATATTGCATCGACCTCTGCCTTAAGCTCGGGTGACATCTTGTGAAATTTCTTTTCCATCATAGTTCCTTTCTATGGTGTTAACCTTTAATTGCACCGGCCGAAATACCGCCAACTAGGTAGCGTTGTATCAGCAAGAAGAATGCAACAATCGGTATCATTGCTATAACAGCCGAGGCAAAGCCAAGGTTGTAGTTAGATGTATACTGCCCAAAGAAAACATACTGTTGTATCGGTATTGTACGAATTTCCTGTTTTTGCAGTATTAGTAGCGACATGTTAAACTCGTTCCACATCCAAAGCACGTGTAGCGATGCAACAACGGCGGTGATCGGTTTTAGAAGCGGAAGAACGACACTAAAGAAAGCCTTAAACGGGCCGCAGCCATCTATCATTGCAGCTTCCTCTAGCTCGCGTGGCACACTTCGAACAAAACCAATGTACAAAAATGTGGAATACGGTATGCTAAGCCCCACTAGTAGGGCGATAATACCGACATGTGTGTTCATCAAATCAAGCTGTTTAAATATCTTATATATAGGCACCATGATAACCTGTGCAGGAACCATAAGTGCTGCAAGATAAACTTTCTCGGCAGTGCCAAAAAATCTTGATCTGCTATTACGGCTTATTACATAACCGCCCATTGCTGCAAACATAGTTATAAGGAAAACCGAACAGCTGGTTACAATAATGCTGTTTTTAATAGAGGTAGCAAGGTTGCTCTCCTCCATTGCCTCGGTAAAGTTTGCCCACTCTATCGGGTTTGGAAGTGCGAAAACGCTGTCCGCTGTCTGCATAGGTGATTTCATTGCCGTTATCACCGCAATATAAAAGGGGAAGAGGTATAGGCATGCAACCAATATCGCAACGATAATTATGACAATATTTACATTGTTTTTAGTTTTCATTACAGCTCCACCTCTTTTTTACGAAATGCTCTTGAAACGGTAAGGCCGATGGTAACAAGCACCGCCATGAACACAAGTGCTACAGCCTGTGCATACCCTGCATTGCCGAACAGATAAAGGTTTTCATAGATATAGATAGAAACTGTCTGTGAGGCCCCGGCAGGGCCGCCGTTTGTGGCGGCATATGTAAGGGCAAACTCACGTAGATACGATGTGAGGGTAAGGGTAATGCATACGGTAAATGCCGGTACTATCATCGGGATAGTAATAAATCTAAACTTGTGATATGCATTAGCGCCATCAACAACCGAAGCCTCATAAAGCTCGACCGGTACATTTTTTATCGCCGCAAGGTAGATTAGCATATTAATACCTATGCTACTCCATAATGTCATAACAATAATTGCAGGTATAACAATATCGGCGTTGCCGAGTGGGTTGTTGATCCCAAATACAAGCGGCACTACCTCACGGTAGATAAATTTCCATAAAAATGCCACGAGTACGGTGCTTAAACATGCCGGAATAAAGACAATTGTTTTAAGCAGGTTTGCAAATCTTAGTTTTTGTGCTACTAGTGTTGCAAGGCTTAGTGCCACAACGTTACCGGCTATAGTTCCCAGAACACCATACTGTAATGTATTAAGTAATGGGTCAAGCATAGCATCACCCTTAAACATTCTTGTGAAGTTATCTATGCCGTTGTAGTTGTAGTCAAGCGACAACCCGTCCCAGTCGGTAAACGCTATCTGAAAGCCCATTGCAAAAGGTATAACAAGAGCAAAACAGAAGAATATTACCCCCGGCATAAGTAGCACATACTTATGATATTCCTTTAAAAATTTCTTTTTCATCTGCAAACCCGCCTATGTTTGTTATTGCTTACTATTGAATTGCTGCAAAACCGCTGTCAAGCTCCTCTACAAGATTTGTAATATCAAACTCGCCGCCGTCCATTATAAACTGGGTTATTGCATC
>CAYJKW010000044.1:0-15288 GCA_964370765.1 uncultured Oscillospiraceae bacterium | reverse complement strand
GGATCTTCGTCTATCGGTAGTGGGAATGCGCCCATTAAAGCATCCGGATTTTTGCTTATTACTGCATCAGCCGCAAAGGATGCACCTACAACCATTGCTGCCTCACCTGTTGCAAGTAGATCGGTCGCCTTGTTCCAGTCGGTACCAAACGGGTCATCCTGTGTAAACTGCATGCGATCGTAGAATCTCTTCATCTCTGCTTCAAACTCTGCATCGCCTGTGAATGGAACTGCGCCAGACATCTTATCGGCAACCCATGTTGGGTTTTTAGATGTAATGGATCCGATTATGCCGGTATATAGATCTAATGTAAATGTCCAGCTTTCCTGGCTGCCTGCTGCTATCGGTGCAATACCATCAGCTTCGATTGTCTCTAAAAGTGAAATCCACTCGCTATATACTGTAGGAACAGCATATCCGTTTTCCTCAAACATTCCTTTGTTGTAGAATACTGCAAATCCGCCAACCGATGCCGGTGCAGCATAGCTACCCTCGCCACCTGCTACTACGCCCGATGCCTTTGCAGAATCCTTTAAGGTTGCAAACCACTCCTCGCCGGAAAGATCAACAAGGTAACCTGCGTCATAGTAATCCTGTACGTCATCTACAAGGTCAAAAACGGCAGGTGCATCATCACCCTGAATCTTTGTTTTAAGTAATGAGCTATATCTATCCATCGGTTGAATATCAAGTGTAACTGTTATATGGGGATACATCTCCTCGGTTGCGGCAACAACTGCCTCAGCCCATGCCTGCTTATTCTCCTCTGCAAAGTGGTGCATCCAGGTAATGTTCACCGGCTCGTCTGTTGCGGCTGCTTCATCCCCACCCTCTGCCTGAGAGGTATCCTCGGCTGTGGCAGTATCCGTGGTTTCCTCCGCGGGTGCTCCACATGACACCATAGTTAATAGAACACCAACACTTAAAAGTAATGCCAATAGTTTTTTCATGGTTATCCTCCGTTTTTTGTAGATTCAGAATTTTTTCGGCAACGGCACCCTGAATCAAAAAATAATAAAATCTGTATACCCATTGCCATGTTTCATATGTTACCATAAAAATATTTTTGTGTGTTATTTTTTTAGTAAAGCGTACAAATGCAATGACAAGATGCAGATAAACAGATGTGAGTGGTATTATTAAATTTCAATCCGCTTCAAAACTTGACATGTGCCGTTATTAATGTTATAAATAACCATAAGCAGTTGTAAACACACAGGAAAAAATATAGTTGAAAAAATATATTGCAAGGCGAATATTACAGCTGATACCTACCTTAATAGGCGTTTCTTTTATCTCCTTTTTTTTAATGCAGCTTTCCGTAAGCGATTTTGTCGACATTGTTTACGAAAACACCGGCACCGCCGTATCAACACAGGCACAGCAGGAGATTAGACAGGAATTGGGACTTGATCAACCGGTACACGTGCAGTATATTGAATGGTCAAAGAACCTACTAAAAGGTGATCTTGGCAGTTCGTTTTCCACCGGTGAGGATGTAGCCAGTATGCTTATATCAAAGCTACCGGCTACTATACTTTTAAGCATTTCGTCACTTCTGCTAACGTTTATTATCTCGATACCGCTTGGTATCACATCCGCCCTATACCAAAACAGATTTATTGATAATATAATAAAGGCTATGAGTTTTATCGGCAGTTCGCTACCGGTTTTTATTATTGCCTTTATCCTTATCTACATCTTTGCAATCAACCTAAATATACTTCCCGTTATCAGTGGTGACAACATCCCCGTAGGAATCATTCTTCCTACCCTTTCGCTTGCTATCGCCATGAGTAGCAAGTATATTCGTCAGGTACGTACAATAGTAGTAGACGAGCTTGAGAGTGAGTATGTTATAGGCCTACGCTCAAGAGGTATATCCGAGAAAAACATCGTCCTTAAAAGTGTTTTAAAGGCATCCATGATATCTATAGTAACATTGTTTTCGCTATCCTTCGGCTCTTTACTGGGTGGCACAGCCGTAATCGAAACAATTTTCATGTGGGATGGCCTTGGTAAAACTGCAGTAGATGCAATGTTGGTGAAGGATTACCCGGTTGTTCAGGCATATGTATTATTAATGACAGTGCTTTACATAGTAATAAATCTCGTCACCGACATTTTTTATAGGTATATCGACCCACGGTTACGCATAGGAGAGGGCGATGTTTAGATCAAAAAAGTTTGTTGTATTTTTTTCATTGTGTATTCTTCTGCTTTTAGTATTGGCTTTAGCACAGTTTGTAACCCCACATGACCCCTATGAGCAGAACCTCCAAAATGTGCTTTCTCCCCCGTCTGCTACACATTTATTTGGCACCGATAATCTTGGCAGGGATATATTCTCCCGTATACTGGTAGGTGGTGGAGTAACTATTTTCTCAGCATTGTCTGTTATAGCAATCTCTGTAATAGTCGGCACATCGGCAGGAATGGTAAGCGGCTATTTGGGTGGAGCTGTAGATACTGCATTAATGCGACTTGGTGATATGCTGTTGGCCTTTCCCGGCATCGTACTTGCACTTGCCGTCGCTACAGTGCTTGGTGGAGGTATTAACAATGCTGTTATTGCGCTATCTATTATTTCATGGCCTAAGTTTTCAAGGCTTGCAAGGGCACAGGTGTTAAAAATAAAGGAGATGCCCTATGTAAATGTTGCAAGGCTTAATAACATTAGTAGATTTAATATTTTGATTAAACATATTCTACCAAACATTTACAAGGTATTACTTACCACCGCCGCAGTAGATATTGGCGCAGTAATAATGGAGATTGCAGGGCTTTCCTTTATCGGCCTTGGGGTGGCTTTTCCTCTTGCCGAATGGGGCTCCATGCTAAGCGGATCTATCAGCTATATTTCATCAGCACCATGGGTTCTGCTTGCACCGGCCTTTGCAATTTTTATTACCGTCGTAATATTTAACATGCTGGCCGAATCTATTAAAGAGAACATCAACTAACGGGAGGACTAGATGAAATTAATTTTAAAGTTTGCACTACTTTGTACAACACTATCGATTATGTTTTCGGGCTGTGGTGCAACACAGGACGAAGCAACATTTGTTATGGGTACAACTGCCTATAGCACTTCCAATGCAAATGCAGGGCTTAATCCACACAGTGATTATTCCGGCTGGTCGGCCGTTAGGTACGGTGTAGGCGAAACCCTTTTTAAGTATTCACAAGACATGCAACCGCAACCATGGTTGGCAACACAGTACCTATCGATAGATGAAACAACATGGGAGATTGAGTTAAGGCAGGATGTGTATTTTTCCAGTGGTCGGTTGATGGATGCCGAGGCTGTAAAACAATGCATAGAAAATCTTATCACTGTACATGACCGCGCCCCCTACGACCTAAAGATAGAAAGTATTATTGCGGATGGTCATACCCTTACAATAAAAACCGTTGAGCCGGTTCCTACCCTAATTAACTATCTTAGCGATCCCTACGGTGCAATAATAGACATGGATTTTGGTGTTACCGATGATCAAAATGTTGCAGGAACAGGACCATTTATAGCAAGCGAGGTATCCCCTACCGAGATTACCCTTAACAGCAACGACAACTACTGGGGCGGCGATGTCGGCACCGATATTGTTGTAATTAAATCTATTACCGATAGTGATTCACTTACACTCTCGCTTCTATCCGGCGAGCTTGATGCCGTTCAAGGTCTACCCTATGCAAGCATATCGCAGTTTGAACAGGATAACGGCTATGTAATAAGTAGTGCCGAAACATCCCGCACCTTCTTTACACAGACTAATACAGCATCCGAAATAATGCAGGACCCCGTGTTGAGAGCAGCCATAACGATGAGTGTTGATAAGGATGGTTTTAGCAACGTGCTTTTAAGTGGCAACGGAAAAGTTGCCAAAACGCCTTTCCCTGCTTTTTTTAATGAATTTGATTCAGCAGAATATGATTTAGATGGTGCAAAGCAACTTCTTGCACAGGGAGGATACGAGGATACCGATGGCGATGGCTATCTTGAAAAGGATGGCGAGAAGATAGTAATCCGCTGGCTTACCTACCCCAGTAGGCACGAGCTACCACTACTTGCCGAGATGGTACAGGCTAACCTTAAAGAGGTAGGTATAGCGGTAGAGGTTAACTCCACCATAAACTACAACGACTTTTTAGCCAGTGGCGATTGGGATATCTATGCAAGCGCATTTATAACCACACCTACCGGTGACTACGGGTATTTCTTTACAACACATGCACTACAGGATTCGTCCAAAAATCGTGGTGGTTACTACAACGAGGAGATGCAAACACTAAACGACAAACTTAGCCTAACGTTCGATCCGGCACAGCGCAACGAAATAGCTGCACAGATGACACAGCTACTGCTTGACGATAACAGCTTTATATTTGTTTCACACCTGCGCATGAACATCGTTATGCAAAAAGATGTTTCAGGACTTACCGCCCATCCAAGCGATTATTACGAGATAACGGCGGATCTGACTGTAGCCAAGTAATAATAAATTCTTTCCGTTCTTTTAGGTGACGGAGTCGACCGCTTTGTCTAAGGAATAACATGTTAAACATTACCGACCTGCGTATTACGTGCGACAATAAAAATATAATAGACGGTATCGACCTATCCTTAGCCGAGGGGGAAATACTTGGCATACTGGGGCAGAGCGGTTGTGGTAAAACCACCCTGCTTAAAAGTATAATCGGACTGCCCTCCAAAAGGATGCAGGTTACCTCCGGAAGTATCGAATTTTGTGGTCTCAACCTTTTAAAGCTTGCAGCCACCGATATGACCGCAATAAGAGGTAGGCAGATAGGGTTTATATTCCAAAATTCACAAAGTTCTTTTAGCCCTGTAAGGCGCATAGAAAGCCAGATTACCGAACTGCTTTGCACGCATGAAAACATTACAAAGAAACAGGCAAAAGAGCGTATGTATGATATGTTTGATCGCATGAAGTTTACCGACTGTGAAAGGGTTGCTACAAGCTACCCTTTCGAGCTTTCCGGTGGAATGAACCAACGTGTAGCTATAGCGGCCGCAATGATGCTAAAGCCAAAACTACTGCTTGCAGACGAGCCGACAAGCGCACTTGATGTAATGTTACAAAGGCGAATAATTGAGGAGATGACCGAGCTTTGCAAAAGCCAAAATACCGCAATAATAATAGTAAGTCACAACATTGGGCTGCTTAAAGATATTGTCCACAGTGCCATTGTAATATCGGACGGAAAGATAAGGGATAGGTATTATAACGATTAATAATATGAACTATAGTTTAGAGATGCAGGGAATTAATAAAAGCTTTAAGGGTAAAAACAGCTATGTTGATGCCTTAAAGGATGTTAACATAAAGCTGCGTGGTGGCGATATGCTTGGCATAGTAGGTGAGAGTGGTAGCGGTAAAAGCACACTTGCCCTGGTTGCCTGTGGCCTAATCACACCGGATAGCGGGCGGGTACTTCTGGATGGCAAGGAGCGTGGTAAAAATTTTGATGGATCGGTACAGCTGATATTTCAAAATAGCGAAAGTTCCTTTAACCCATCAATGAAGATAATGAACAGCCTAATCGAGCCACTTGTGGCAAAGGGAATAAATAAATCCGAGGCCATTAATCGAGTAAACTATGTAACCGATCTTTGCGGACTGGATGGCGAGCTGCTATTGCGTTATCCTAGCCAGCTTAGTGGGGGCCAATGCCAACGTGCAGCAATTGCACGTGCACTTGCAGTAGGCCCTAAGCTGCTTATCTGTGATGAGATGACGAGTGCACTTGACGTAAAAAGCGCAACACAGATAAAAAATCTTATGTTGCGCATTAAAGAAAAATATAAAATTTCTGCCCTAATAATATCACACGACCTACGCCTAATTAAGGATATCTGCAGTGATGTTGCAGTTTTTTATGAGGGCAAGGTTATAGAGCAGGGTAAAACACAGCAGCTGTTTGATTCACCAAAACATGAATACCTAAAACTGCTTGTAAAGTATGGTCTATAGTCCACTTTTTTCCACGGCAGGTAGCTGCATCCACTGATCATGGCATGTTTTGTCGTAGTCGTTGTTTAGGAAAAAGCTTATTGCATACACTACACTTTTATCCCAAAAATCCCACTTATGCTCACCCTCCCACTCCATATAGGTAAAATCTATCGGTAGGGTGCTCATCTGCTCTTTAAAGTTATTGTTCATATCATACAGATAGTCCTGCAGGCCACAGGTGCATAGCACACGTGGCTGTTTTTCTTTTGCTAACTTTGCAACCTTATCAGCCAATTTTTCTATCGTTAGCTCGTTCTTCATTTTACAGTCCGGACCAAGTACAGGCATAACGTAACGCTTAACAAACTCATCAGTGGTTTCTAAATACCTATTATCGCCGTATCCTAAAGCGCCACTAAATGTTGCGCAGGCCGAATACAGGTCAGGACGCGATAGTCCAAGTAGCATCGCACCATATCCACCCATAGAAAGCCCGGCCACAAACGTTTTATCTCTGCCGGTAGGCATTTTAAACATTGAATGTAGTTTTGTTGGAAGCTCCTCGGTAAAAAAGGTAAAATACTTTTCACCAAAATAGTTATCGGCATAAAAGCTGTTATGTGCCTGTGGGCAGATAATTATTATATTATTATCGCTGGCATATCTTGTTATGGCAGTCCGCTCAAACCAGGAGTTTGAGTTACCATGCATACCATGAAGCAGATATATTACCGCTGCCGGTTCCGGCAGGTTGTAATCACCTTGATCGTTTGGAAAAAATAGATCCACTGTCATTGTCTGCTGTAGCATATCGGACGATATATCTAATTTAATACGTGCCATAACAACTCCTATTATTTTTTGTTCTTTTCGAATATTTTTTCGCCGGGGCGGACATTCTCCTTAACCTCACTAAGTGTTTCATCCTGTTTAACATTACCCAGCAGAAAGCTTTCATCCTCTACACATATCATTGTTAGTGCCTGTGTGGGACATGTTTCCACACAGCAACCACAACCCATGCATAGCTCCTGTACAACAAAGTATTTTTCCTTGCCTGACTTTTTGTTATACCTTATATCGATAGCCTCGAACATACAACGTTTATTTCTACAAATTCCACAATCAATACATTTCTGTGGGTCTATCACTGCCCTAAAACGTGATTTCCCGTAGTATTGCCATGGTTTAAAGCTACTACCTAGCTGTACTGTCTGTTTTAACAGCACACAGGCATCTGGTGTACATGAACAGAACACATCGCCTATTGTCTCAAGATTATCTGTGTGTTTATTTATATGGCAGTGTGGTTCCTTTTTCCCAACCCTTTGCACATAGTCGAACGCTTCCTCCCATGTTTTTTCGGTGCCAATCTCTACCTTTATTGCAATCTTCGCCGTCTCGTTAAAGGACATGCAAACATATGGATCTTGCCCAAACTCTGGGTACCTTATGCGGCAGGCACACTGGTTTTGCGATATAACCTTACGACTACGGAATATCTCCTTTGCATTTTCGGCCGGCAACAGTCCCGGATAATCCTTTACCGAGTCATATCTTGGCACAATACGTGCCCAGCCCATTCTACCATCCTTCTCGTATTTTGCTGCAATGCGCTGATCTATCTTGGTAACATCGTTTTCTACAAAGGCTGCAAGGCATTTATAGTATGCATGGCCCAGCCTATCGTACCATCTTCGGCTGTTTTGCAGGTCAAGCCATGTACCACTGCTTGGTGTAATGATCGCACCGTTATCCAGCCACATTATCTCGCCGCTGTAAAAACGTTCTTCCAGCTGTTGCTCAACATAGGTTTTATCCAGACCAAGATTCTTTGCAAACTCGTCTGAACATTTAAACTCACCCATCTCGGGCGTCCAGCCTGTATCAGGAAGTGCAAGCACTATTCGCGCACTATCCTCCTCCATCTTGTAGGCAAGCATCCATGGCCATATCTCAGAATTTTTTATACGGCTGTCTATCTTCTGTGCCAGCTCTTCAAATATCGGTGAGATTTCACGCTGTAAAATCTCGTTCATCTCCGCCACTAACTCTTTAGATAATCTTCCTTCTTTACGCATACTATTCCCCAATTGTAAATATTTTCTTGCATTATAGCATACAAAAAGGTTATAGATGTTGTTATCTTAAGTAACAGGCAGAAAAAAGGGGGCAAGATGTACCTTAGCTATATTTTTCGGTAACTGCTTTAAACAACGATGCATAGGGGGACGACTTTTTGTAAAACACCGCCGGACAACCAATTGGCACCGCAATATCATGACTGCCCTGACCATACTCCTTAGCGGTAAACAGATGAACCCAGCTATCCTGCGGCAGATAGACCGGCCAGCTTTCAACCGCCGATTCATGCACCGGTGCAACCAATATATCGCTACCAAAAAGGTATTGATACTGTAGGTCATACGCCCTCTCGTCATCGGGGTAGTGTACAAACAACGGACGTTGTACCGGTACCCCCTTTGTGCTATTCTCTAAAACTAAATCTTTAAGATATGGACTAAGCATTGTATAAACATCCACAAACTTTGCAAGATGTTTCATCGTAGCTTCATCGTCATAATACTGAAAGTTCGTATCGGGTCGATTACCCTCATGGGTTCTCATAACCGGAGTAAATGCGGCCATCTCGGCCCAGCGTTCAAAAAGCTCTTTATCCCTTAGGTTATCCAGTATAGAGGTATACCCCCCTATATCACTATGAGAAAGACCCATACCGCTCATACCGGCTGATAGTGCGGCAGGTATTGTTGATGCAAGTCCGTCATGCAACGAAAAATCTACCGATTGATCTCCTGCCCAAAGCAATGTACAGTATCTACCGCTTTTAGCACCACCGGCACGCATAAAATATACAACATCGGTTAGTTTGCCGGCTTTTTCCACTGCATCGTAGTTACACTTTGCCCAGTAAACAGGCCATTTGTTGTGCTCTATCAGTGCAGCACTACCGTTAAACAGTTTAACATCATCGACCGGAAGATATTCTGCAAAATCAGCCATCCACCCATCTATCCCTATATCTATAGAGTGTTTAATTATGACCTCGTCCCTAAACCAATTATACGCATCGGGATTTGTAAAGTCAATGGTACCGCATATAAACTCTCCAAAGTTTATTAGATAATCACTGCCATCATCCCTTTTTACAAAGTAGTTCTTTTCTGCCGCAACCCTATATAGCTCGCCATCCTGTACAAGGTAGGGATTTATATAACCAAGAAACTTAATTCCGGCTGCATGTAGTTCCTCTATCTTTTTTGGTAGGTCGGGATACATTTTTTCGTGATACTGCCAGTTCCACTGTAGTCGCTTGCCAAACGATGTTTCACGTTTACCACACCAGTCTTGGCACCATACACCGCTAACCTTAATTCCGTTATCAAGGCTTTTCTGTAGCAATTTTAGCGTTCTGTCTATACCGCCCTGCAACCCTAAAATCAGTCCGTTATAAATCCAGTCCGGCAGCTGTGGCTGGCGCCCAAGATATGCGGTTAGCCTTTCGAATATGTCGATATAGTCGGTTGCACCCTCAACCCTTATACTTTTAGGTATCTCCCAAACCTCTATTTCGGAAAAAGCATCGTTCTTAAAGTTAAAATCCGAAAATGCAGTCGAGTTTAGATGAAGATAATACAGGTTGGAGGAAACATAGGTAGGCTGTGGATAGTTTGTCGTATAGTAATCGCCGCCGGCGTTAAGTTTTGAATCCACCCTCCAGGTAATATAGCTTGTCTTGTCCCGCCCTATGCCCGGCTCTGACGTAAAAACAGGATAGTTCCTACCCTTTAAGTTTAGATAAGAAAACTGCTCACCCATCCCAAAAAACTTTTCATCACTACTACAGCTACTCCTTATCCAAAACCTGTTGTAATTATCATCGTTACAGGCAAAATCTATATCTACCACATCGCCTTTAATCGTAAGATTAGCGGCAATTATATCATCAAAATTTATCCGATAGGTATCTTTTTGCTGCACAATCTCGGTTACATAAAGTGGCAATCTTTTAACAATGTAACGGTCTACACTATAATGACCACAGTGCACCGAAAGCTTATCCTGACCCTCGCCTACATAGATTAACGGGCTGTTTTTGCTGTGCCTAAGAATAACCTTACCCCTATGTTCTAACAAAAACTCATTACCTGTAGCCTTAAATATCATAATAACACCTCTGCCTTTCAGATATAATTTATTTAGTAAATTAATTATATTATAGGCTTATAATCATTAAATTGCAATAGCTAAACAAAAATTCTGGCTATCGAAAAGATTCGATAGCCAGAAAGATTATATTTATAGGTTAGCTTCAAATAGCTGTGCTGCCGTTTTAAGCTCGTCTATTATCTTGATAGACTGTGGACATACCGACTCACAGGCTCCACAGGCCACACAGTCACCAGCCTTACCGCCAAGCATTCTGCCAAAACCGGCCCATCCTGCCGCCGCAACATCGTTATTAAACATTAGTTTTGTATTTAGCGCACCCAACATTATCGGAATTTCAATATTTGCAGGACAGTCTTTAACACAGTATCTACAATTTGTACATGGAACACTGGGTATGTCCTTAAGCACTGCC
Source organism: uncultured Oscillospiraceae bacterium (assembly GCA_964370765.1). Classification (GTDB taxonomy): domain Bacteria; phylum Bacillota; class Clostridia; order Oscillospirales; family Ruminococcaceae; genus CAYJBH01. The sequence continues at coordinate 4,704 of CAYJKW010000044.1, read as the reverse complement.
TGTGCCCTTGCAATCGCAGCATACTCCTGCTCATCTAAAGGTGCAAAGTTGTTAAATGTTTCTATATTCTGCTGCATCTGCTCAATGGTAGACATCCCACTTAACACAGTAAAAACAATATCCTGTGATGCTGCAAATCTAAGTGCCCAGCTTGCTGCACTTTTGCCGGTGCCTACACTGTTTAAAATATCCACTACCTGTTCTGGAGGGTTTGCCAAAACTCCACCCTTAATAGGTTCCATAACCACTACCGGCTTATTATATTTTGCAGCTACCTCTAAGCATTTTTGGGATTGTATAGTTTTATCTTCCCAGTCGGCATAGTTAATCTGTAGCTGGACAAAATCAACATCATTGTGATGCTTAGCTAAAATAGTCTCAAGGGTATCAGCGGTATCGTGCATAGAAAACCCAAGCTTTTTTATTAACCCTTTTTCTTTCTGCTGTTTTGCAAATTCCCACAGGTCGTAATCGTAAAAAAACTTTGTCCTACCACCACCAAGGTTATGTAGTAGATAAAAATCAAAATAGCCTGCACCGGTACGCTTTAGCGATGTATAGAACATCTGCCTTGCCTCCTCGGCATCTTTTGCACCTGCCCATGCAGGAAGTTTTGTAGCAAGTTGATAACTTTCACGCGGGTAACGGTCTACCAAGGCGACCTTTATTGCCTCCTCTGATTTTCCGTTAATATATCCGTATGCAGTATCAAAATAGGTGTATCCACCTTTTAAAAACTCGTCAACCATCTGCTTTGTCTGCTCGATATCAACATCAGACTCTATCATCGGTAGCCTCATCAGGCCAAATCCAAGTTTTTTTATCTCTTTCCCGTTATAGATCATTCGGCTCCTTTACTTTAATTTTCGATAATAACACGACTCCAATATAAAGTAGTATTAGGGGATGAATACTACCAAGGTACATAACATAGGTTCCTATAGTAAAACTTGCCACCTGTACAAAAGCAATAATAAAACATCTAAAGATTACCATTAGCATTATACCCAAACAGATAAGGCGCAGCATAAAATTCTGATCAAGCGTTATCTTTTGCCTTATCATACCTATAATGCGCCGGCATTCCACAACCACTGCGGCAACAAAGGCAATTGGCACAAGCACCATATAAAACAACCTGAATATATCCATTATTTTATATGCCAGAAGATACAGCGGATGATAATATGGATCTGTACCGCCTGCAACCGCCGCGACATTTGCACCTTGATGCAAAAAATCTTCCATTGCTACAATATCTGCCGGTTCGCCATACGACCTTATACTCTCCATATAGCATGATGTTTCCTGAAATGTTAAGGTATACCAAAAGCTGTAAAGAGCCTCCCCAACAACCGGTAGAACATAGCTTGCCCTTATCGGTGGCATAGTAGAATTTCGCTCACCAAAGCGGGCCGATAGTATACCGTCATCACATAGCTTATTAATACTGTCGGCCATCGACTGCCAATATATCATCGCCGTCTGTGCATCATCGTATATGCCCTCCAGCTGTGCAGCATGTCGCAAAGCCCAGTAAAAACCACCGGAGGAGTAGTCGATATATTTCTCGCCTGTTGTGGGGTTAGTCTGTACATAGCCGTAACGGTTAAAAAAGTCCTCCCCCTCCAGGTGCTGTTCTAATAGGGCAAACTCCGGAACATTGGTATATATTTGTGATCTTGCGGAGTATGGAACACTTATCTTTTCATCACTCCACCAACTATCATCCTCAGTGGGGGCAACTCTTGACATAGCACCGATTACCGCCGAAAATTCGCCGGAGGAAAAATCACTTACAACAAACCTACCATAATGGATAAGGTTCATATAGCTGTAACCTATTATCATTACCGCAACTATTACATAGGGCAATAGTAGGCTTAATAACCGTATTAAAGTCGCAGAATGTGCCGCTACAAGGTAGATAACGGTTATAGTGCCGGCTACTACGGTAAATGGCAAAAGCCAATAGCCATCCTCCCTGCTTAGGTAGGCAAAGCCTAACATAAATCCGCCTAACACTAAATAAGGAATGCTATTTTTAATCGGCATCTTAACCCTAAGTGCAGTTGCAATAAAGCAGGCAAACACCATTAGGCAGATTGCCGGAAAGATGCTGTCCCTATAAGGGCGAAGCATAAACTGTGCAATGTTTACAGGACTTAAAAACAGTATTAGGAACAATAAAAGTCGTGTAAGCCTTGTCGTTATAACCGGTGATAATGCTGCAATCGTTACAAGGCAGGCCACCGCAATAAAAATTTGATTCCCTACAAGTATTGGAACCGTAAGCAGGTGCAGGGCAGCCTCCCAAAAGGCAAACCCCATATGCTTGCTTAGTGTCAGATAGTCATAGTCACCCAACCACTGCCCGTTTACAAGCGATAGAGCGGCCTCATACATTAGGCCATCATCTATAGGTGCGGGCAGTGCAAGAAAGATATTCTGCAATGATGCAAATAATAACCGGCCCACTATGACCACAGTCAACACTATATAATACATAGTAGGCGATATATCATTACTACAAATTCTTGTGGTAACTTTTTTTATTTTATTAACACTATCGGATAGAACCATTCTATTCCTCTATTGGCTGATCAAACTCAAGGTTGTCAAACTCCTCCACATTTTTAAGTGGTGAGGCATTATCGGTATACTGTATCTTTACCCTATCACCCGGCTGAGTAATTGCAAGCTCGTCTGATACCGATGCCACAACGTTAAACAGTAGCTCCTCGTTGTTTTCAAGAATCATTCGGTATACTAGCTGGCCCTCATTCTCCTGTGCTATTCTAAGCACAGTTCCTGTTATCTCCTGCGGCTCGGCAACAGTGCCCTCCGATAGGTCAGCACTCGGGTTTTGTGATAGTGCCTTGCGGTAGTTCTGCTCGGCCTCGATTATGCTTTCTCCTACACCTACAACAAGGAAATCCTTTACCGATACAAGGGCATATTGTTTTATCAGTCCATCGTTATCCTTTAGTGTCATGAAATAGGTCGGCACGCCGTCCATATTAACAATAACAGGGAATGTTGCATAGTACCCAAACTGCTGCACCTTACCCTCAGCACTGCCCTGTGCTGCATATTCGGTAGCACCTGCCATCTGGTACATTATAGGTTCTTTAGTAACCATGTCCACCATTACAAATCCGATAGCACTCTCGTCTGCGCCTACCGATGTAATTCCGGTAAATAGGTAACAACGACCCTCGTTATAAACGATTATATGGCCATCCGATGTCTGGTATTTATCCCTATCCGAGAAGTTAAACACACCATGAACATACATACCCTTGTTGTTTATCTGCTCCACAATAAACTGTTCCGGCTGTACACGATCAACCCACTGTGGAATATTATCAATTGTGTATTTTTCACTATCTCCGGTTGTTGCATCCATTACAATCACACCATCTGCCTCCGGCAATGCGAACAACCATTTATTTTTATAGGTTGTTATAACCCAGTGTGGCCTTCCGGTATCATCCAGTTCAAAGCTAAAGTCGGTAACACCGGTAAACAACGCCGTTGTAAACCTTGTGTGGAACATAAGCTCATCAAACAGGTATGCATTAGGTTGATACTTTACGTTGTAATCCTCTACATATACAACATCCTGTGTATTGGTAGCCGACACCGTAATGTAACCCGGCGTTCCCTCCATATTAGTTAGCCACTGGAAAAAACCGGAATGATATAGCGGCACAACCCATACAAGCTGATCATTAACGGTCTGTATTGTGGGTGCGCCCAACGTTACCTGCGAGCCCAGCGACGGACGCTCGCCAAGCTTTTTTTCTGCAAGCTCATAGGCTAGCTGTTCGTCCACAATCGGTATCTGTGATACATCTATCGCCTGAATACTCTCATTAAAGTCGCCTATCTCATAATCCGGCATCTGGTCACGGTAGGCAGGCACATTAAAAAACACCATCGATGCAACCGTTGCCACCGCATAGGCACCCCATGCAATTGCAACTATCAACAGCGGAAGTTTTCCTGCCTTTTTTCCTACCTCGTAATCTACGCTAACCTTGCCTGTTGCCTCACTTTGAACAAACAGCTCACGCCCTGTTTTGTTTAGTATAAATATACCAACATATACCGTAATCATTATACAGTAAAAAAATGCACTTCCGGGATATATAGGATTTAGATTTACCGCATTTACCAGTATGTTAAAAACGAAAAATACCGTAGCGCCCAGATATGCAAGTAATGTTAATTTTTTCATTTCACTCCCTTATTTATCTTTAGTTAAATCCAACCGTTTTATAAAGTCTATCTCTAACGGTAATTGATATCTCCTGTGCTTTTTCAGCACCCTTTTTAAGTATTTCATCTAGTGCACCGGGATCAGCTAGCAGCCGCTTATATTCCTGCTGTACCGGTTTTAATTCTTCACAAACAGCCTCACCTACAGCCTTTTTAAAGTCACCGTAACCCTTGCCGTCAAACTCTTGCTCTATCTGCTCAAAGGTCTTTCCTGTAATAACGCTGTAAATTGACATAAGGTTGGCAACACCCGGACCATCTTCCCTAATTGTAATAAGCCCGCTGCTGTCGGTAACCGCACGTTTAAAGCGACGCATAATAACGTCCGGTTCATCGGTAAGAAGTATTCTTGAGTTCTCGTTTGTATCGGATTTACTCATCTTTGCCATCGGGTCGCTTAGGCTCATTATCCTTGCACCT
>CAYJKW010000043.1:0-18616 GCA_964370765.1 uncultured Oscillospiraceae bacterium | reverse complement strand
CTATATAATTTTGATGAATCCGGCCATTCTTCCTACGAAACACCGGATGTAGGAATAGATTTTTCAGAGAATACTATGCATACATACGGGTGGGAGGAAAATCCAATAGATATAGAACTTGATAGAGAGATACTTCTCTACTCAAAATATGGAACCAACGCTAACAGTATAGCCACCAACTCTTATGATTTTAGATCGGTAGAGTGTGATAACGGAATAGCAATAACGATAACATTCTCTGGAGATGAGGTAAACTAAATTAGATGATCAAGTTAAAAAAACCACAATTTTATGGCCCTGCAATGGCACTTGCAAGTGCACTTCTTTTCAGCTTTGGAGGGGTATTAATTAAATTTCTGCCATGGCACCCACTAAGCATCAACTCGCTTAGGAATATGGTAGCGCTGATAATAACAATAATATATATTACAAAGATACGGCACCGCTTAAAATTTAACCGTTGGATACTGCTCAGTGGCATGGCCATGATGTTAACAAGTACACTTTTCTGTGTCGCTAATAGCATGACAACCGCAGCAAATGCAATACTGTTGCAGTATTCAAGCCCGCTATTTATAATATTATTCTCCTATTTTGCCTTTAAGATAAAGCCTAAAAAGCTTGATATATCTATGTGTTTTGCTGTATTAATAGGAATATCTTTTTTCTTTTTTGATAGCCTTGCAACCGGCAATACTTTAGGAGATTTATTTGCGCTAATCAGTGGATGTACATATGCTATGGTTTTTATGGCAAATATTCTTCCTAGAGGTGATGCACTCTCCGCATTTCTACTTGGGGAGCTTTTAGCATCCATTGTAGGTTTGCCTTTTTTAGTTCAGGAAACAGATTTCTCATCACCTATAATTTTAGGCTGTATCGGTTTAGGTATAATTATTGGTGGTGGTTTTGTTATACTGGCTGTAGCACTTCGCCATGTTAGGCCGGTAACAGCAAATCTACTTGGCACTATAGAGCCAATACTTAACCCTGTTTGGGTTGCTATATTTTATGGCGAAATTATTACTCCTCTTGCGATGGTTGGATTTTTTATAGTAATTGCATCGGTAGTGATGTATAACATTTTATCATCCAACAAATATAACAGAAATAATAGTTAACTTATCAAATATTACTCGCATTTTGTTATAGTGGTTCGGGTGCACCCGATCGGCGTGTGTGCTGGCTCTTGCTTAAAAAAGATAAGCAATACCCTTAATACTCTGCAACCTTGCACTCTTAGTGCGATTTTTTTGGTATAATGTTTACATCAGAATTTACCTACTTCGTAAAAGTTTTATGAAAGAGTGATGATGGAACTGTTTGCTTAGTGAAGCTAATTCTATATATTAGGAAGGTGGAACAACATATGAAATGTCCTTATTGTACACAAGAAATGGTAATAGGTTATATTCATGCACCCGCTTCACACGGAGTGTATTGGTTGCCGGAAACATCGAAAATTGATGGTATGTTACTGTCTTTTAAAAAAATTGAAGAAGTAGGCGGTGCTTTAATTGATGAAGTTGCAAATTTTGGCTTTATCTCAAAGGACAAACCTCAAACATATTATTGTGAAAAATGCAATGTATTTATCACAAAGAAATAAGACTGAAATAAGCCTTCGTTTAATACAAAGCTTTTCGCCCCCTACTGGAGGATTATCTAACTAATCAAACCACATTGCTTAACTGCTTGGTTTGAGCTTTGTTTTATTAAATGTCCTTATGCGAGTGTCTCCCAATATAAAATAGGTAACGTGATTTTATTAATCACATTACCTATTTTTTACTTTATATTTAATTATGCCGGTCTTTCTACTCTAAATTCTTCAGGTGTATTTTCAAAATAACTTTCCCAAGCCCAGTCTATCGTAAAGCTTGTGTAGGACCGTGCAATATTGTTAACCGACATCAGTTCCTCTGTGTAGTCTTGTAGCTGATAAACAGTATAGTTCGTAAAGCCGGATTCAGAGTGTACGATAGTAGGATGTGCCACTACATCGGATATATATGCTTTTTGCTCCTCATTCTGAGTTACGGTAAAGGATACTACACTTCCGGTAGAGTTAGGCGGCTCGTCCTGTCCTGATAGAAAGTTTGCAAGGGAGTAGATGCATAATGTCCTGTGTCCATTTGATGACTCATACCACTCGATAGGTTGTAGCACATGTGGGTGATGCCCAATTATTACATCAACCTCACGGTCACATAACCACTGTGCAAGCTGGCGTTGATACTCTGCAACGTTATGGCTGTTTTCATCGCCCCAGTGTAACGATACCGCAAGCAAATCCACCTCATTTCGGGCCTCCTTAATCTGCATTTCCATTGCATCAAGATCATCGGTATAGATTACCGATGCAACGGCTGTAGATGGTGTTGGTAACCCATTAGTATGCTGTGTATAACCTAAAAATCCAAACTCAATATCGTTAACGGTGTAAGAGGTATATCCAGATAATTCATCATTATAAAATCCGGTAATGCCCACATCGTCCGGCATCTTCGTCTGCCAAAAATTCAATGTATCTTCAACACCGGCGGCACCCTTATCGTAGCTGTGATTATTAGAAAGATTAAAAAATCTAAACCCGGCATCATATGCAGCGGTTGCAATTTCCGGAGGCGATGCAAACATAGGGTAGTGAGATGGATTCATGCTCTCTACAACTAGACTTTCTTGATTAATGAACGCAAGATCATACGATTTAATAAGTGGTGAAATTTTAGCATAACAGCTGCTAAAATCGTAACTTGCATCGTCCGTCTTTTTTTGAGCATCTAGGTATAGTGCAGCATGTATAAGATTATCTCCGGCGGTAACTACTGTTGCAACATTAGGCTCCGGAGTAGGGGGTGGCAAACTTTCCTCTACATTAGATGTTGCAGAGTCAACCTCGGTCATAGCAGAACTAACCTCGGTATTCTCTCTTTTTTCACAAGACGAAAAAAGTACCGTTGCAATAAGTAAAAATGTAATTATTTTCTTATACATATTTTAATCCAGGCTAACGATATTATTCATACTATATAATCCAGCGGGTTTATTAAATAAAAACTCCGCTGCTTTAAGTGCGCCAAAGGCAAAAACTTCTCTTGAAAATGCTTTATGTGATAATGTTACAGTCTCGTTATCGGATATAAACATGATTTCATGATCACCAACAATATTTCCACCACGGATTGCATGTATTCCAATTTCATTAGCGGGACGAGGAGTACGTCGTGATGCTCTGTCATAACAATATTCTACATTATCATTATCCGGTAATGCATCTTTTATCTCATCCGCCATCATTAATGCAGTACCGCTTGGTGCATCTAGCTTACGTCGATGATGAGCCTCAACTATCTCGATATCAAAGCTATCTGCAAGTAAAGACGCTGCCTTTTTTGCAAGTTTTGCCACAAGATTTGCACCTAGTGACATATTTGCACTGTAAAATACCGCAACATTATCAGCGGTGTTATAAACATTCTGCTTTGTATCCTCTGTAAGGCCTGTAGTGCAAATTACAGCAGGGGTTCCGGTTTTTTTGCAATAGGCAAGTAGTGAATCGGTTAAGGCAGGCGACCCAAAATCTATAATCACATCGGCTTCTACATCTACATCCTCAAAGGACGAATAGACAGAATACCCCTCACAGGGTACTCTGTCTATTCCGCCTACTATCTCAAAGTTTGGGTTTTGTGATGCTAAATTTTTTACAGCGGAACCCATAAAACCGCTAAATCCTGATATTAAAAGTCTTATCATATAATCTTTTTAATTTCCTTTTTAACATATTCGAGATTTTTATCATTAATTGTGCCAAGTGGAAGGCGACATTCGCCTACATTATAACCCATCTCTATCATCGCTGCCTTAACAGGTATAGGGTTAACATCACAGAACATTGAATCAATAAGGCTAATCATATCCAGCTGAAGCTTCCTAGCGGCCTCAATATTTCCATTAAGATATTCTGCACATATATCATGTGTCTGTCTTGGTGCAACGTTAGCAAGTACAGATATCACACCGATACCACCAAGTGACATAAGAGGTAAAATTTGATCATCATTACCTGAGTATATGGCAAGCCTGTCGCCACATAATGCGGCAGTCTTTGCAATGGCACTAATATTACCGGATGCTTCCTTTGTTGCTACAATGTTATCTATAGAGCATAGTTCCAAATATGTTTCCGGTGCAATAGACATGCTAGTTCTTGATGGAACATTATACAGAATAACCGGTTTACCTTTTGCCGCTTCAGCACAGATGCTAAAATGTTTTATAAGTCCTGATTGATTTGTTTTATTGTAGTAAGGTGTTACGTGTAATAGACCATCTACCCCAATATCAGCAGCAGCTGATGTTAACTCTATCGCATGGCGAGTATCGTTTGATCCAACACCTGCAACTACCGGTATTCTACCGGCTACATGCTTATAACAAAATTCTATACACCCAAGATGCTCTTCGTCATTCATAGCTGACGCTTCGCCGGTAGTTCCACATACAACGATACAGTCTGTACCGTTATCTACCTGAAAGTCAATTATCCTTGCGAATTCTTCAAAGTTAATGCTACTGTCAGGATTAAAAGGGGTAACAATAGCTACACCGCTTCCGCGAAAAATTTGTTTTTTCATAAATATACTCCCATATGTGATTCTCTGTCTATTATATGCAGGGTTTAACTATTTGTTTCTATTTATCATCATTACTGCAATCTCAACTGCATTTGTTGCAGCACCTTTACGGATATTATCGGCAACAACCCACATGTTCAGGCAGTTAGGTGCACTTTCGTCACGGCGAATTCGCCCTACAAATACCTCGTTAAATCCATCTGCTGTTTTTGCAAGGGGATAGAGGTTTTCTGCTGGATTGTCCGATACTATAAGACCCGGAACCTCCTGCATTAGCTTAACTACGTCAGCTAGCTCGAATGGCTTATTTAGCTCAACATTTATCGATTCACTATGGCCATTTGTTACGGGAACACGTACACAGGTTGCAGTCACAGCTATACTGTCATCATCCAATATTTTATGTGTCTCATCTACCATCTTTTGTTCTTCTTTTGTGTATCCGTTTGGAAGAAAAACATCGATGTGTGGTATACAGTTATCAACAATAGGATGAGGAAACTTGCCAGGTGTAAAGTCTTTTCCATTAACAACTGCCTCACGACCATTCTCAAGGTCGCTCACGCCACCTACACCAGCACCGGACACAGCCTGATATGTTGAGTAGATAACACGCTTTACACCATATTCACGGTGTAAAACACTTAGTGGTAACATTGCCTGAATTGTGGAACAGTTAGGGTTTGCAATTATTCCTTTATGGCTAAATGCCGCTTCTCCGTTAACCTGTGGTACAACAAGTGGTACATCAGGATCCATACGCCACTGTGAGCTATTGTCTATTACAACACATCCTTTTTTTGCAGCTATTGGTGCAAATTTTGCACTGGTAGACCCACCTGCTGAGAAAAGTGCATAATCAAACCCCTCATCGAAGCTTGTTTCGCAAAGTTCCTTAACAATATGCTCTTTACCTAAAAAGTCTATTACATTACCTGCACTCTTAGCGGATGAAAACATAGTATATTCTGCGTTTTCGATCTTTTGCTCGGCAAGAACCTTTAAAAATGTGCGCCCTACCATGCCTGTTGCTCCGACAATTGCAATTTTAATGCTCATAAATAATTACCTCTTAAAAAATATTTCTGACTCATTTTATGCTATTATTGACTTAGTTGCCAAAATCATAAAAATATTATATAATATATAATAACAAGAAAATACATTTTTTGCAAGGAAAACAGGTGAAAACAAAAGATTTTTTTTACGAGTTACCGCAAGAACTCATAGCGAATACTGCGGTGGAACCAAGGGACTCCTCACGGCTAATGGTTCTAAACAGGAAAGACAAAACAATAATACACAAGCAATTTAAAGATATTATTGATTATCTGCGGGAAGATGACCTATTAGTTATTAACAACTCAAAGGTATTGCCGGCTAGACTTATCGGCACATTTCCTACCGGTAGTGAGTTTGAAATTTTGTTGTTGAAGGAATGCAGTCACAACCTTTGGGAATGTATGGTGCGTCCCGGAAAAAAACTTAGAATCGGTGCAAGTGTAGCGTTTGGAAATGGTGAGCTTACCGCGAAGGTTGTCGAAACACTTGATGGCGGAAACAGAATTGTGGAGTTTAATTCCGGTAAACAAGAACTAATGCAGATGTTTTATAAATTTGGTAAATTGCCTTTCCCGCCATACATTAAGAACAGTAAAAGCAAGGAGGAACGATACCAAACAGTTTATGCAAAGCATCTCGGCTCTGCGGCAGCACCTACTGCCGGACTTCATTTTACCGATGATCTACTTGAAAAAATCAAATCGAAAGGTGTTTCGGTTGCTCAGGTTACTCTACATGTAGGGGCCGGAACTTTTAAACCGGTTGAAGCAGAGAGTATTGCAGACCATAAGATGCACAGCGAATGGTATGAAATTGATGCTACTGCCGCAGACTTAATTAATAACACAAGGCAGCGTGGTGGTAGAATAGTATCTGTTGGGACCACAGCAGCAAGGACGCTAGAGGGCATGTTTAAAAAATATGGTTCAATTAAAGCCGGAAGTGATAATACCGATATTTTTATAACTCCGGGGTATGAATTTAAGGTGGTAGATTGCCTAATTACAAATTTTCATCTGCCTAAAAGCACACTTTTAATGCTTGTTTCGGCCCTTGCAGGTAAAGAATATATAGACAAAGCTTATAGTCTTGCGATACAGGAAAAATATCGCTTTTATAGCTTTGGCGATGCAATGATAATAGTATAAGGAAACATCAAAACAATGTATAAACTAATAAAAAATGACGGTACTGCAAGGCTTGGAAAATTTACAACTAAGGATGGTACCGTAAACACACCTGCATTTATGAACGTTGCAACTGCTGCGGCAATCAAGGGCGGACTTAGTGCTAACGACCTATTAGATATTGACTGTCAGGTAATGCTATCTAATACATATCACCTTCATATTAGACCTGGCGATGATGTTGTTGCAACTATGGGTGGATTAAAAGGGTTTACCGGTTGGAAGGGAGTAAGCCTTACAGATAGCGGTGGATTTCAGGTTTTTTCACTTTCATCACTGCGAAAAATCACCGAAGCCGGAGTCACCTTTGCATCACATATTGATGGTAAAAGAATATTTATGGGACCCGAGGAAAGTATGAATATTCAAAAAAATCTTGGTGCTACAATTGCAATGGGATTTGATGAATGTGTTGAAAACCCTGCAGGATATGACTACGCAAAAGCATCCTCAGCTAGAACAATAAGATGGCTTACCAGAAGTCTTGAACATCATAAAAAAATATTTAGCAATATTGAGCCGGAACAGCGCCAGCTGCTGTTTGGGATTAATCAGGGCGCAACGTTTAAAGATCTTAGAGCGGAAAATGCAAAACAATTAATCGAGCTTGACTTTGATGGTTTTGCCGTTGGTGGGCTTGCTGTTGGTGAACCTAAAGAGGTTATGTATGATACACTGGATACCGTGACACCGATACTACCTACCGATAAAATACGCTATCTTATGGGTGTTGGTACACCCGGCAATATAATTGAGGCGGTAGCAAGGGGAATAGATCTTTTTGACTGTGTTATGCCTTCCAGAAACGCAAGGCATGGGCATCTGTTTACACATGATGGAGTAATTAATCTAAATAATGCAAAATATAAAACAGATGCTCGTCCAATAGAGGAGGGATGTGAATGTCCAGCTTGTAGGGACCATAGTCGGTCATTTATACGCCACCTACTTCGTGCAAAAGAAATTTTAGGATTAAGGCTTGCAACACAGCACAATTTATGGTATTATAATAAACTATTAGGAGAAATACGATCGGCTATTAGTGATGGAAAGTTTGAGGAATATCGTAGATCAAACGTCTTGAAATTTGATCGTCGTATTTAATGAAATTGTTAACGGAGAATTTTAATGGAAAACATCTTATTACTCAGCTCTACAACCGGCAGTATGAGCACTATGGACATGGTTATTTCTATTGTTCCATTTGCACTGATTTTTGTTGCCATGTACTTTTTTATGATTCGTCCACAGAGAAAAAAGGAAAAAACAACACAGGAGATGCGTAAAAACATTTCTGTTGGTGATACCATTACAACAATTGGTGGTATTGTTGGTATAGTTGTAAGCATCAAAGATGACACTGTACTTGTAGAAACCGGTGCCGATAAAATAAAAATCCGCTTTAAAAAGTGGGCTATCGGTGAAGTTGAAAAGTTAATAACCGAGTAAAAGTCATAATTTCAATATTATCTCCATAGAATGAAGTATATAGCTTCTTCTATGGAGGTTTTTATGTTTAAAGGACATAAATCACGTTATTCAAAAAATGAAAATCTACTTGTTCCAGTTGTAGTGTCGATCGTAGGATCATCAGTTATTCTACTTGTTATGCTCTCACTTTGTTCTTTTATTGCTCTTTCTATGGATATACCTATATCCTATATCACACCACTTGCAACACTATCAATCTCTGTCGCTACATTTGTCAGTGCCGCAATATTTTCTGGGTTTTTTGGCAAAAACGGGCTAATTACAGGTGCTATCATAGGTCTTGTAACATTCGCATTGCTTTTAATTATCGCCTTACTCTATGATCTATCTACCTTTACCGGTACTGGAACTATAAAGCTACTTTTACTTATACTTTCGGGTGCATTTGGTGGATACTGTGGCATAATGATTCGCGAGGGACTATCGCGCAGAAAAAAATAATATTTGTTCGACATGTTTTTCTTTTATATTTACAGCTAAAGCCTTACCATATGGTAGGGCTTTAATTTTTTAGGAGGTTAAAATGTGCGAAATAGATTTCGGCAGGGCGGATAATACTCTTACAGTATATCTTAAAGGGGAGATAGATCATCACACAGCAAAAAGTTTAAGTAGGCTTATAGATGCCGAAATTATCTGCAGTTCGCCACAAAGATGCGTACTGGATTTTAGCTTGGTGGGTTTCATGGATTCATCCGGAATCGGTCTAATACTTGGAAGGCATAAGCTATTAAACTCTGCCGGAACTACGTTAAGTGTTGATGGGGTTTCAAAGCAGGTAGAGCGTATATTAGGCTTAGCAGGAATTACCGATACATCACAGATAACAGGAGGAGTAATATCATGAAGATAAGAAACAGTGCAAGAATTTCTTTCTTAAGCAGAAGTAGTAACGAGTCATTCGCCCGTAGCGTTGCGGGTTCTTTCTGCTCCCAGCTTGATCCAACATTAGAGCAGCTGACAGATATAAAAACAGCTGTAAGCGAAGCAGTCACAAACTGTATTATACATGGCTATCCTGACCGTTTGGGGAACATAGTAATGACAATGGATATTATCGAGCCGGATATAATTCGTATATCTATAGCCGACCGTGGCGTAGGCATACCGGATGTTAAACAAGCCATGCAACCTTTATATACTACCGGAAATACTGATGAACGTGTTGGACTTGGCTTTGCCGTTATGGAAACATTTATGGACAAAATCAGGGTAACATCCAAACCCGGCAGGGGAACAAGGGTTACTATGAAAAAAAGCATCGAAAGTATATAGCCATGCAAAAAGATAAGGATATAAGAGATAAGTTTATCGAAAACAATCTTGGCCTTGTCCACTCACTTGCCGGTAGATTTAAGGGAAGGGGAGTCGAATATGAGGAGCTTTTTGCCGCCGGATCTCTTGGTTTAATTAAGGCATATGATCGTTTTGACGAGAGTAGAGGTTTATGCTTTTCTACCTACGCCGTTCCGGTTATAATGGGCGAGATAAAAAAACTTTTTCGTGACGGCGGAACAATTAAGGTTAGTCGATCATTAAAAGAACTATCATTAAAAATAAACTCTAAGCGAAGTGAAATTGTTTCAAAAACAGGGGTAGAGCCCACAGTTAATCAGCTTGCTCAGGAACTTGGTTGTTCGACTAATAATATTACCGAGGCAATATGCTCGTCACAGCCGGCACTATCACTCTCTCCTGTGTATGATGGTGAAAATGACGGAAAGGAGATTGATGTTCCGGTAAACAACGAGGAATCGATTATAGAGGATAGAATCGCTGTAAAGGAGGCCTTATCAAGGATTACACAGGAGCAGCGTACATTAATTAACCTACGTTATTATCATGGTAAAACACAGAGTGAAACAGCAAAAATTCTTGGTACAACACAGGTGCAGATATCAAGAATGGAGCGAAAAATTTTAAATAAGATGCGAGAGGAGTTTACCTGAGTTGTAAACTCCTAAAATATGTGATTAAAAGCCCTTGAAAAAATAATACTTTATTGCTATAATAGTAACATTCTAAATGCTTGTGTAGCACAGCTGGCAGTGCAGCTCATTCGTAATGAGCAGGTCGTCCGTTCGAATCGGATCACAAGCTCCATTCGGTGGCGGCGTTATTGTGCCGCCACTATTTTATAGTATAATAGTTAGGAAAAGATATGAATATATTTAAGATGATAAAGGATTTCTTAACCTGGCGAAAGATAATCTCCACATCAGAAAACTATATAGCCTATCTAAGAAAACAAGGGGTACGAGTCGGCGATAACTGCACTATCTATGGCCGAGAAGATATTGTTGTAGATATGACAAGACCTTGGTTGATTGAGATAGGGGACAATGTTGAGATTACTGCAAAGGCTGTAATACTCACACATGGATATGACTGGAGTGTTTTTCATAAAAAACATGGTTCAATTTTAGGCAGTGTTGGCAAGGTTAAGGTGGGCAATAATGTTTTTATAGGCCTAGGGACGACACTTCTTCCCGGTACCGATATAGGAGAAAATGTTATAGTAGGTGCCGGTAGTGTTGTAAAGGGTGTACTGGAACCCAACAGCGTTTATGCCGGCTTTCCGGCAAAAAGAATATGCTCGTTAGACGATTATTACGAAAAAAGAAAATCACTACAGTTAACCGAAGCTGTCTTTATGGTTAATGAATATATAAAAGTTTATAATAAACAACCTCCTATAGAGGTAATGCATGAGCATTTTTGGCTTTTTGAAAACAGCACAGATAATCTACATCCTAATTTTATCGACAAGTTGGCACTGCGTGGAAACTTTGAAAAAAGTAGCAAAGCTTTTACCGAACATACCCCCATGTTTAAAAACTATGAGGAATTTTTAAAATTCTGTAACGAGAACAAGGAAACTACGATTTTTTAGAATATAGGGCAACAGCTACCACGATTTTATAAAACTAAAAAGCTGTGACTAAATTTACAATAGTCACAGCTTTTTTTATTTCCCGGGAAATTTAAAACAGACCCGATATAACCCCGCTAGCATCAACATCAATCTTCTCTGCCGAGGGAAGTTTTGGCAGTCCTGGCATGGTCATAATATTGCCCATTATAACGACAATAAATCCTGCGCCGGCACTCAATCGTAAACTTCTTACCGTCATGTCAAATCCGGACGGTGCAGCCAATAATGAAGCATCATCGCTAAAGCTATACTGAGTTTTAGCAATACATATCGGAAGTCTATCAAACCCATTAGATACAAGTTCTGTAAGCTCCTTTGTAGCGGTAGGACTAAATGTTACACTATCGGCCCTATATACCTTTTTACACACCGATTCAATCTTTTCTTTTATAGATAGCTCATCAACGTATGCAAGCTTAAGTTTATTACTTTTTGCTATCTTAACAACATTTTTTGCTAAAGCAACTGCACCATCGCCACCCTTTGCAAACACCTCACTAAGCTCACAGGGTACACCCATTTCATCACAAAGCTGCTTAACAAAGTTGTGTTCCTGCGCTGTGTCGGTTGGAAAGGCATTTATTGCAACACAAACCGGCATGCCATACACATCCCTCATGTTTTCAATATGTCTTACAAGGTTGCTACTTCCATCCTTTAAGTAGGTCAAATTTTCATCGGATAGCTTATCCTTAGGGCACCCACCATGATGTTTTAACGCCCTAACTGTTGCAACAATAACTACTGCATCAGGACATAACCCTGATAGTCTACATTTTATATCAAAGAATTTTTCAGCACCAAGATCGGCACCAAAGCCTGCCTCGGTCACAATATAATCGGCACTTTTCAAAGCCAATTTTGTGGCTACTACACTATTACATCCATGTGCTATATTTGCAAAAGGGCCACCATGTATAAATGCCGGAGTATTCTCTAATGTTTGTACAAGGTTTGGGTCAAACGCATCCTTTAAAAGAGCAGCCATCGCACCTGCTGCATTAATCTGGCCGGCAGTTACAGGTGTACCGGCAAATGTATAGCCCACAACAATGCGTGAAAGCCTTGCCTTTAGATCCTCAATATCTTTTGATAGGCAAAATATTGCCATTACTTCACTTGCAACGGTAATATCAAAGCCATCCTCACGCGGGGTACCGTTAACCATACCGCCAAGCCCGTCGGTAACAAACCTAAGTTGTCTGTCATTCATATCCACACAGCGTTTCCAGGTAACACGCCTTGGGTCGATAGAAAGGCTGTTGCCTTGAAAAATATGGTTATCAATCATTGCTGCCAGTAGATTATTAGCGGCCGATATTGCATGCATATCACCGGTGAAGTGAAGATTTATATCCTCCATCGGTATAACCTGTGCATATCCGCCACCTGCAGCGCCACCCTTAATCCCAAATACAGGACCCAAACTCGGCTCTCTTAATACAACGGCTGTTTTTTTGCCAATTTTAGAAAGTCCATCGGCAAGTCCAACACTGGTTGTTGTTTTCCCCTCACCGGCAGGGGTGGGGCTAATAGCAGTAACCAGTATCAATTTACCGTTTGGCTTATCTTCAAGCTGCTTTACAAGGCGATGATTAATCTTAGCCTTGTATCTTCCATATTGAACAATATCGCTTTCATCAATATTGATCTTTTTTGCTATTTCTGTTATCTTTACCGGTTTTGCCTTTTGTGCAATGATGATATCACTATCCATTGTTCTCTCCATTCTTGTTGATTAGATAAAACCCAATGTTTTAATAGTATAGATTATTAAAAACATTGTAATTATTGATATTGCATTAGTAAACACTACAATCGATGATGCCAAATCACCGTCGCCCCCCATCTTTTCAGCCATTACATAGGAGCTTGCAGCAGTAGGGGAGGCAAAGACAACCATTACGCATGCAAGCTCGGTTGCACGGTAACCAAATAATACTGCGACTGACATAACTATAAGCGGAATTATAATAAGTCTGCCAAAACACACTATCCAAAGTTGTCGCCCGATACGCTTTAACTCAGAAAAATCAAATTTTGCACCAAGCATAAACAGTGCAAAAGGGGTAGCTATTGATCCGATATTAATAAAAGAGGTATCCAGTATTTTGGGAAGTGTGAAATCTAACTGCATTATTGTAACACCTATTGCAGTGGCAATTATTAACGGATTTTTTATAATCGCAATTACAATAGAGCGAATATCTGCCTTTTTTGATCCAAAATAGGTAAGGACTATTACAGATAAAACATTATATGTAGGGATAACAACTGCCACCAATACCGATGCAAGGGAAAGGTCTGCTTGTGGCAACAATAAGGTTATCATCGGTAGCCCGAACATGGCATAATTTGATCGGCATATCCCTTGAACCATTACACCCCTTTTTCGGTTATCCTTTTCTAGCGGAATAATCGTTATAGTAGATAGGATGAAAAAAAGAACTATAAATACAATCACAAAAATAAAAAAGCCAATATTGGATATTTCATCTGCAGTTGCATTACGAGTGCTGTTAAAAAGGTGTATGGGCAAAAACATTTTAAACACAAGGCTGTTGCATTCAGATACTGCTTTATCCCCAATAATATTTAGTTTTCTTGCTATATATCCTGCAAGCATTACTGCCAACAAGGGTATTACAACATTTGCCGAAAAAATTAAATTATCCATTTTATATTCCGAAAGTAAACAATGAAATTATAGCATATAAAATATCAAATCGCAAGACATTTATCCAAGCTTGTGTACCCTTTGATATACATAGGCTATAACAGCAAGTAGACCGATTACAGCATAAATTATGACCGCAATAAATATATCTCCCTCCAACAGTGCAGCACCAACATATGTTGATGATATAACCGAGGGAATACGAGCTATAAGCGTGATTATTAGAAATTTTTTTAAAGATACATTTGTAAAGGGGACAAAATAGGTAAACATATCCTTTGGAAGCCCGGGGAAAAAATATAGAATAAAAAGTAAAAGTTCAACCCTATTGTTCTTCTGCAAAAACCTTAATATCTTATGGTCACTATTCTTAAAAAGTGCCTGTGTAGATGTAAATCCTAATTTTTTTGCTATTGAAAAAATTATCGTTGTTCCTACTGCAATGCCTGCCATACAAACCACAAAACCACCAATAGGTCCATAAAGCATTCCGGCCAAGACCTCTATAATCTCTCCGGGTATTACAAATATAACAACCTGTAACATCTGAATAGCAGAGAAAACTACTATGCCAAAAATGCCTAACTCCCTAATCGATTGAAGTAGGCGCTCCGCATCCTCTAGATTATTAAGTTCTGTAAGATATGGTGTCAAAAAAAGACCAACTAAAGCAATTAAAGCAATAACCACAAAGAAAAATATTAACTTTACGATATTTGTTTTATTCATTTATGTGTCCTATACTAAATTCCAACAATGTTGACTATAGCATAAATCTATGATAAAATTATTAAATTGTAAAAGAATTGGAGGAAAAATGGCTTTTCAAGAGGTAAAGGGATCGTTAGGGTTTGGCCTTATGCGCCTACCAATGATTGGTGAGGAAATTGATACTGTAAAAACTTTTGATATGGTAGATCGTTTCATTCAGGCCGGATACAGCTATTTTGATACTGCATATAGCTATATCGATGGCAAGTCAGAAATGATGGTAAAAAAAGCTCTTGTAGAGAGGTATCCTAGGGATAGCTTTCAGATAGCAACTAAGCTACCGGCATGGGAGATGAAAGACGATATAAAAATGGTGAAAGAGCTATTTGAAACATCGATGGAGCGTACAGGTGCCGGATACTTCGACTACTATTTAATGCATGCAGTATCACAAGATAATAATGATAATGTCTATAATAAATACGACATGTGGAATTTTGTGCGAGACCTAAAAAAACAGGGCCTTGTAAAAAACTTTGGCTTTTCTTTTCATGACTCAGCACAGGTACTTGAGTCTATTCTAGCTGCAAATTCCGATGTTGATTTTATACAGCTTCAGATTAATTATATGGACTGGGAAGACGATAAAATAGAAAGTCGTAAATGTTATGAGATCGCAAGGAAATACAACAAGCCTATAATTATAATGGAACCGGTAAAAGGCGGTCTACTTTCAAATGCTATACCCGAAGCCGAAAAATTATTTAAAGATGTATGTCCAAACGATAGTGTTTCATCATGGGCATTTAAATATTGTAATAATTTAGAGGGTGTAAGGTTGTCACTTAGTGGAATGTCCACAATTGAGCAGGTAGAAGATAACATCAAGACATTTGATTCAATGAAGCCACTCACAACAGCAGAAAAAGTTGCTATAGACAAGGTTGTAGATATTCTCAGTGACATTAAACAGGTGCCATGTACAAGTTGTGGTTATTGCCTTGAGGACTGTCCGCAAAACATAAAAATTCCCGGCGTATTTAGGTCATATAACAAGTACCTTTTACAGGGCATGAATAATGATGTAACTTTAACTTATGCTGATGTAACAACAAGTTCCGGTAGTGCAGGGGATTGTATTTCCTGCGGTGCATGTGAGGGACATTGTCCACAGCATATTGATATTATTAACGAACTTGCAGATGCATCTGCAGTGTTGGATAGATAACAATTATAAAGGAGAAACAAATGAAATTAGCTACAATAGAGATGGATGGCGGCGGAATAATTAAACTGTCACTTAACGATGACATTGCGCCAATTACAGTCGAAAACTTTGAAAAACTTGCAAACACCGGCTTTTACAACGGACTATGTTTTCATCGTATCATTCCCGGGTTTATGATTCAGGGTGGTTGTCCTGATGGGACCGGCATGGGGGGACCAGGTCACAACATCAAGGGTGAGTTTTCCCAAAACGGTGTTGATAACAACATTAAGCATACTCGTGGTGTAATAAGTATGGCACGCAGCGGACATCCTGATTCTGCCGGAAGCCAATTCTTTATTGTACACGAAGATGCACCCCACCTTGACGGTAGCTATGCTGCATTTGGATGTGTAACCGAAGGTTTAGAGATAGTGGACGAAATTGCCGAGGTAAAGACCGACTACTCCGACCGACCAATGGTTGTTCCGGTTATCAAAACAATTAAGGTTGAGGAGGCTAGTAAATGAAAAGAGAATTAATGACCGGCGACGAGGCCGTAGCAAGGGGCGTGTATGAGGCAGGTTGTAACGTAGCTGCCGCATATCCTGGCACTCCAAGCACCGAAATACTGGAAAACATAGCAGCAAAATATAGTGATGTTATATATTCACAATGGGCATGTAACGAAAAGGTAGCCTTTGAGATTGCCGCAGGTGCCAGCATGGGTGGTGCAAGAGCATTTTGTGCATTTAAACATGTAGGTATGAATGTCGCGGCAGACCCCATCTTTAGCATAGCATATGCCGGCGTTAACGGTGGGCTTGTATTTGTAACTGCCGATGATCCGGGATGCCACAGTTCACAAAACGAGCAGGACAACCGCAACTATGCACCACATTCAAAAATCGCAATGTTGGAGCCGTCCGACTCACAGGAATCAAAAGACTTTACAATTCTTGCCTACGAGCTATCAGAAAAATATGATACTCCCGTTATGATACGTATGACAACACGTATTTGCCACAGTAAAAGTCTGGTAGCGCTTGATGAGCGTTGTGATGTACCTGTTAAAGAATATGTTCGCAACTCTAAGAAAAATGTATTACTTCCTGCTAACTCAAGGGTATTACGTACTAAAAGGGAGCAGGCGCTTAAGGATTTAGAGGAATATGCCTATAGTACGGATGTAAATAAGGTAGAAAAAAACGGTAGCGATATAGGTGTTATTACATCCGGAATTTGTTACCAACATTCAAAGGAAGTTTTTGGAGATACTGCTGACTATCTAAAATTAGGTCTTACATATCCACTTTCTAAAAAACTAATCAGCGAATTTGCATCCAACTATAAAACGCTGTATATTATTGAAGAAAACGATCCTTACCTTGAAAACGCTGTAAAGGCATTAGGTTTTACAAGCTGTATCGGTAAAGATAAAATAACTATCGAGGGTGAGTTAAACGCAAGTATTATTCGAAAAGCACTTTTAAATCAAGACACTGCATCTTTAACTACAGAAGAAGCAATGCCGGCAAGACCACCTGTTTTATGTGCAGGTTGTCCACACCGTGGTTACTATTACGCACTTTCCAGAATGAGAGATAAATTTGTGTCGGTTGCGGATATAGGATGTTACACCCTCGGTGCAGTGCCTCCACTTGATGGCCTTGACAGCTGCCTATGTATGGGTGGGGGTTTTAGCATGACAATAGGTATGTCCGAAGCATTAAAAGCACAGGGCGACTCAAGAAAAGTAATAGGTGTACTGGGCGATTCCACCTTTTTCCATTCCGGTATGACAGGCCTTGTAGACATTATAGCATCACAGGCAAGTGTTATAGCAGTGATACTGGATAACTCAATTACAGCCATGACCGGTCATCAACTTAATCCGGCAAATGATAAAAACCTAATGGGGCAGGATAAGCCGGCAATTGATATAGAAAAGGTTGTACGTGCCATTGGCATTACAGACGAAAACTTAAGAGTAGTTGATCCTATTGATCAAAAGGCAATGACGGCAGCTTTAAAAGATGGAATTGCTGCAACTTCACCCTTTGTTATAATAACCAAACGCCCCTGTATTCTTATAAAAGAAGTTGCCAAAAAAACCGCCGGTATCTCGTGCAACATCATTGAGGACAAATGTAAGGGCTGTAAAGTGTGCATGAAGATGGCTTGTCCTGCAATGGCATTTGTTGACGGCAAAGCAATAATACAAGATCCGGCATCATGTACCGGTTGTGGCCTTTGCATGGAACTGTGTAGCTTTGATGCGATAGAAAGGATTGGTGACTAATATGACAAATTCTATACTGCTTGTAGGCGTAGGTGGGCAGGGAATTATTCTTATAAGCAAGTTACTTGCTGTAGGTCTTATCGAGATGGGCCACGACGTAAAAATGAGTGAGATACACGGAATGAGCCAGCGTGGTGGCAGTGTTACCACACAGATTAAATTTGGAAAAAAAGTTTATTCACCAAATATTGCTCCCGGTGAGGCAGATATAATCATATCCTTCGAGAAATCTGAAACAGGTAGGGCGCTTCCGTTTTTAAAGGTTGGTGGTAAAGTGATTTCCGATGATCGTGAAATTTTACCAATGACAGTGCTTTGCGGATTTGCACAGTATCCTACACAAATTCTTGATGAAGTTGCTGATAAGGCAGGTACATTGTTAGTAATTAAGGCGGCTGAAAAAG
>CAYJKW010000042.1:1938-18696 GCA_964370765.1 uncultured Oscillospiraceae bacterium | reverse complement strand
ACTAAGAGGGCGTATTAAATTTAATTGTTAAGGGTTAATATTATAGAATATTAACCGGCCGCATATATTTTTGTTATCTCACAAAGTATCTGTGTTGCTTTTTGCATGGCCTCAACCGAGATATGCTCATAGGGGCCGTGGAATGATGCACCACCTGTTGAAAGATTAGGACAGGGAAGACCCATATAAGAAAGTCGTGCTCCGTTTGTTCCACCTCTAATAGGGGAGATGTGCTCCGGCAACCCTGTAACGTTTATCGCCTTTACAGCATTTTCCACTAAATGATAATTCTCTTCAATTACCTGTGCCATGTTAAGGTAGCTGTCTTCAATCTTTATGGTTGCAACGTTATTGTACTTCTTATTAATATAATCGGTAAGTTTGTGCAACAGAGCCTTTTTCTCGTTGAACAGTTCAGCGCTATGGTCACGGATTAACATATTAACAGTTGCTAACGCAGCCGTTGCATTAACGAAGTCTACATGGATGAAACCTTCGTACCCTTCGGTTACCTCTGGACGTTGATCTTGCGGAAGTAGGGAAATAAACTCTGCAACTATACCTGCAGCATTAACCATTACACCCTTTGCTTCACCGGTATGAACGGACACGCCTGTTACAGTTAGTGTAGCACCAGCAGCATTAAACGTCTCGTACTCTATGCCACCTACTAAGCCACCATCTACAGTGTAAGCATACTCGGCGCCAAATGTATCAAGATCAAAGCCATCCGCACCCACACCTATTTCTTCGTCGGTAGTAAATGCTACAGCAATCGCAGGATGGGGGATACTTTCTTCCTTAATTCTATAAAGTAACTCCATAATCTCAGCAATGCCGGCTTTATCATCTGCTCCGAGCAGAGAACTACCATCGGTAGTAATAAGTGTTTGTCCGACAAAACTACTAAGTGATTTAGTTTTAGTAGGGTCTAGACAATCACCGTTTGAGAAATTTATTATTTCACCATTATAATTCTCATGAAACTGAGGGTTAACAGCACCACTAAAAGCATCACTTGTATCCATGTGTGCTATAAATCCCAACGTTGGAAGTTTTTCGCACCCCGAAAAGGCAGGAATCTTTGCATACAACGTTCCATTCGCACCTATGCTTGTATCAGTAATACCAATATCTTTAAGTTGGGACAATAGTAGGTCGACCAACAGGGACTGACCTTTAGAGGAAGGGCGAGTTTTTGTGCCCGCATCTGCCTTAGTGTCAATCTTAACATATGATATGAAATTATCTATTAAGCGCATAACTGTTTCCAAACTTTTTAGGTAGCAAATGTTATTTTAACACATCATAATTAAAATTTCAAGACTAAATATTTGTTTTTGTGCTCCATAACCCAACTACACTATATTTTTTCATCTATATTCTTTAAATACCTTACCATAGCACCATACAACAAATGGTATCATGAAACAAAAAAGAAACTTAATTACAGTACATATTGACAGCTAAATACTTCGGTGATATAATTGATATACCTGTTAAAAACAGGCGATATACTTTGTTTGTGAAAGGTGTGTATCATGCGTTATTTTGCCGAGGAGGCGCTCGGATTATTGGAGACAGTTGGGATGGTTCCAGCGCTTGCTGCCTGTGATAAAATGCTTAAGGCGGCAGATGTAGAGCTGATTTCCTATGAAAACATCGGCTCCACCTTAGTTACAATAATGATAAAGGGCGACGTAGCATCGGTTACCGAATCAATCAAGGTGGGAGCAGAGGTTGCATCTGCAATTGGTAAATTAACTGCTACAAAAGTTATCCCAAGACCGGTTAAACCGATTGGTGATATTGTATCTATATATGATGTTGATCGGTTGTGATAGGAGACTGTTAATGGCAAAAACTGAGGCGTTAGGCCTTATAGAGACATTCGGCATTGTATTTTCCATCGAGGCCGCCGATGCAATGTGTAAAGCGGCAGCCGTAGAGCTTATGGGATTTACAAACACTGCATCTGGCTATATCTCAATCCTTGTAGAAGGGGATACAAAAGCCTGTGATACAGCTGTTGCAGCGGGAGTAAAGGCAGTATCGGATATGGGCGGTGAAGTTTACAGCTCGGTTGTTATAGCAAATCCGCACGAAGAGTTAAAAAAAATCACAAAATTATATGAGATAGATAAATTGTTGCCTTACTAACTTTTAGTTGGGTCTAAATATTTATCTGTATTTTTGTTTATATACGCTTTTAATAGAAGGAGGGTAGATTGTTACATATAATAGATCATGATTTACTCTCGGTACAAGAGGCACGTATCTTATCAGAGAATGCACGTGAGGCACAAAAAACTTTAGTTACCTATCCGCAAGAAAAGCTTGACGAAATTGTTGAGTGCATGGCAGCTGCAATAGGAAACCACAGTTTAGAGCTTGCCCGAATGTCTCAAGAGGAGACTGATTACGGTATATGGCAGGATAAACACATAAAGAATAGATTTGTATGTGAATATCTACCCCGTAAACTTAGAGGCATGCGCTGTGTAGGTGTCATCAACAAGGACGAGATAAACAAGATAACTGATGTTGGTATACCGGTTGGTGTTGTATTAAATTTATGTTCAGCAACAAGTCCTGTATCTACTGTAATAAATGGTGCACTTATTGCCATAAAGTCCGGTAACGCAATGGTATTTTCGCCACATCCAAGGGCAAAAAAATCTATCGAAAAAGCTCTTAATATAATGATTGAAGCGGCTATTGCATGCGGGTTGCCTGAAAATGCGCTTTCTTATCTACAAACACTCACACAATCCGGTACTTGTGAGCTTATTAACAGTAAAAATGTTAATCTTATAATAAATTCCGGTGTGCCCACCATGTTAGATATATGTTACAAATCAGGTAAACCTGTTATATACGGTGGAGCCGGTAACGGCCCGGTATTTATTGAAAGAACGGCAAATATAAAGCAGGCGGTAAGCGATATTATTGCTAGCAAAACGTTTGACAATGGGGTGGTTTCAGCATCGGAGCAGGGGGTAGTTGTGGATGCATGTATTGCATCTCAGGTTAAATCGGAACTTCAGGCAAACGGTGCATATTTTATGACACAGGAAGAAGAGGATAGGCTTGCCAATCTTCTCTATCATCAAGATGGTCGTTTAAATTCCGAGGCAGTTGGAAAATCCGCACTAGACCTAGGCCGGATGGCAAACATTGCGCTTAACCCCAATACAAAGGTATTAATTTCCCAACAAAAATATGTATCACCGGTCAACCCATACAGTAAAGAGAAATTTTGCCCGGTCATGGCTTTCTATATAGAAGATGACTGGATGAATGCATGTGAAAAATGTATTGAACTTTTACTTAGCGAACGTACAGGGCACACCCTTGTAATTCACTCCAATGACGAGTCGGTAATCGAGCAGTTTGCACTAAAAAAGCCTGTAGCAAGAGTACTGGTAAATACCCCTTCAACCTTTGGCAGTATGGGACTTACAACAAACTTATTTCCGGCTATGACATTAGGTAGCGCCTCTGCCGGGGAGGGGATAACATCTGATAATGTTTCTCCGCTTAATCTTATCTATATTAGAAAAGTAGGATACGGGGTTCGAAATTTTGACGAGTTAGGGTTAGGCACACCGCAAAATCAAGCTACACAAACACCAACCCTTAAAGATTTAGAAAATATCGATCTTGCAACACTTCAAAAAATATTAAAGGAATTTCTGCAAAATTCGCAGTAAACATACAAAACTATAAAACCAAGATGAATTATAAAGAAAAGAGGTAACGACATTGGATATTCGAGAGTTTTCTAACAGACTATCTGCAGCCACAAAAAATATGTCTGATACTGATCGTGCAGCGTTAATGAAGATGTTTGCATCTATTTCTACCGAGATAGATAGCATTCCTACCCAAAACAACGTAGGGGTTAATGTGCCTGCAAGCAATACTGGTAACAGCTCGAAAAACGACAAATACACATATTACTCAACTATTGCAGCTCCAACAGCCGCAGTAGACGAGGAGGGTATTCCACTTGGCCCGACAGATAGACTGGTAAAGCTTAAAGAAAACTTCTTAAAGCAGATACCGTCTATTACAACCCACAGGGCTAAGGTTTTTACCGAGGTATACAAGGCCAACCCCGGTATGCCGATGTTGTTACTTCGTGCCATGGCTTTTCGTAAAGCCTGCGAAACTGCACCTTTAGTAATTCAAGATAACGAGTTGATTGTAGGAGCACCCTGTGGCGCACCTCGTTCCGGCGCGTTTGCCCCTGACCTTGCATGGAGATGGATGAGAGATGAGCTAGAAACTATCGGCAGCCGCCCACAGGATCCTTTCTACATTTCACCCGAAGATAAACAGTATATGAAGGATGTTCTATTCCCATTTTGGGAAGGAAAGTCCAATGACGAGCACTGCGAAAGCCTTTACCGTGAGGCCGGTGTATGGGAACTATCAGGCGAATCGTTTGTATCCGATTGTTCATACCATGCCATTAGTGGTGGTGGTGATTCAAACCCCGGTTATGATGTGATAACTATGCATAAGGGTTTTATAGATATCCGCCAGGAGGCGATGGATCACCTTGCAAAGTTGGATTATGATAATCCTGAAGATATGGACAGGATACACTTCTATAAGGCGGCCATCGAGACCTCGACCGGTATTATCAACTATGCCCAGCGTATATCAGACTATGCTACCGAGCTTGCAGCTAAAGAACCGGATGCAAAGAGAAAGTCTGAGCTATTAAAGATAGCACAGGTTAATGCAAGAGTTCCGGCAAACAAACCGGAGACATTCCATGAGGCTGTTCAGGCTGTATTTACAATCCAGTCACTACTTCCTATAGAGGAAAACCAGACCGGTATGTCGATAGGTCGTGTTGACCAGTATATGTACCCATTCTACAAGTCTGATCTTGAATCCGGTAGGCTTACCAACTATGAGGCATTTGAAATAGCAGGGTGTATGCTAATTAAGATGTCCGAGATGATGTGGGTTACCGCTGAAGGGCAGTCGATGTTTTTTGCCGGATATCAACCCTTTGTTAATATGTGTATCGGTGGTGTCACAAGAGACGGCCGTGATGCAACAAACGAACTTACCTATCTTTTAATGGATGCTGTTCGTCATGTAAAAATTTACCAACCCTCGCTTGCCTGCCGAATACACACAGGATCACCCCATAGATACATGAAAAAAATCGTGGATGTTATTCGTGCCGGTATGGGATTCCCCGCCTGTCACTTTGATGATGGACATATTAAGATGATGCTTGCAAAAGGCGTTACGGTACAAGATGCAAGAGATTACTGCCTAATGGGGTGTGTTGAGCCACAAAAATCAGGTAGGCTTTATCAGTGGACATCGACAGCCTATACACAGTGGCCCATCTGTATAGAGCTTGTACTAAATAACGGTGTTGATCTATGGTATGGCAAACAGGTAGCACCTAACCTTGGTGAACTTGAGGATTACAAAACCTACGAACAATTTGAGGCTGCTGTAAAAGATCAGATCAAGTATGTTACAAAGTGGACAAATGTTGCTACCGTTATCTCTCAGCGTGTACATAGATACAATGGTCCAAAGCCACTTATGTCATTAATGTATGAAGGCTGTATGGAGAGCGGCAAAAACGTTATGGACGGCGGTGCAATGTACAACTTTGGTCCAGGTGTAGTATGGTCAGGTCTTGCAACCTACGCCGACTCGATGGCTGCAATAAGAAAACTTGTTTTTGAAGATAAAAAATATACATTAAGGCAGCTAAACGAGGCGTTAAAGGCAGATTTTGTCGGCTTTGAGCAGATTCAAAAAGATTGCCTTGATGCACCAAAATTCGGGAATGACGAGGACTGTGTTGATAACATAGCAGCAGAGCTTATAAACTTCACCGAAGAAGAGCATATGAAACATAAGACACTTTACTCAAGACTTTGCCATGGTACACTTTCAATATCTAACAACACTCCTTTCGGACAGATGACCGCGGCAAGTGCCAACGGCCGTAATGCATGGATGCCACTATCAGATGGTGTAAGCCCGACACAGGGCGCAGATTACAAAGGACCGACATCTGTTGTTAAATCGGCCTGTAAACTTGCTGTCGATAATATGAATCTTGGCCTTGTACAAAACTATAAACTGACAGCAGGCCTGCTTGATACACAGGAAGGCGAAGATGCAATTATCACCCTACTTCGCACAGCAAACCACCTAGGTGGTGGTGAGATGCAGTTTAACTATCTTGATAATGATACATTGATTGATGCACAAAAACATCCTGATAAATATAAGGATTTGGTGGTTCGTGTAGCAGGGTATTCTGCATTCTTCACCGAACTTTGCAAGGATGTTCAAGATGAGATTATTCACAGAACAACATTTGACGAACTATAACGAAATCATTAATAAGGAGTACCACGGGTGTGATTGAAAGAAAAGCCATCATATTTAATAAACAAAAATACAATATGTATGACGGCCCGGGTGTTAGGACGATGATTTTTTTCAAGGGTTGTCCCTTGCGCTGTATCTGGTGTGCAAACCCCGAGGGTCTTAATAAGGCAATTGAAATAATGTATAAGGCAAATAACTGTGTAGGATGCGGTGCCTGCGTTAAAGTATGCCCGCAAAATATACATAATCTTGATGCATCCGGTGTTCATTATCTTGATCGAAGCATTAACTGCATTGCCTGTAACGCCTGTGTAGAAGCCTGCAATTACTCGGCACTTTCAATGGCCGGAGAAAAGGCCGGAATATCGGACCTAATGAGCTATATCGAGGAGGATAGACCGTTCTATGAGCAATCAGGTGGTGGAGTTACTCTTGGTGGCGGCGAAGTTTTAATGCAGCCTGAGGCGGCACTTAGCTTACTAATGGCATGTAAACAAAATTCTATCCACACCGCTATCGAGACATGTGGATATGTAAAAAAAGAAACGATCTTAAAGATTGCTGAGTTTGTAGACCTGTTTTTGTTTGACCTTAAAAATATTTTACCGGAAAAACATCAAAAGCTAACCGGAGTCAGAAACGAAGTTATTCTTGAAAATCTACAGGAGCTACTGCAAAGAAGATACAAGGTTCTTATACGAATGCCACTGTTAAAAGGAATTAACGACAGTGAAGAGGAGATTAAGGGCGCAATCGAGTTTTTAATGCCCTACAAGAACAGCAAGAACTTTGAAGGAATACATCTACTACCGTATCATAAGCTTGGTATAAACAAATATTCACAACTTGATAAGGAGTATACAGTTGTAGGTGATCCCAGCCTATCAAACAGTGATCTTGACAGGATAGAGGGTTGGGTAAAATCATACGATATACCTGTAATGGTAATTCGCCATTAATGTTTAACGATAAGGAGGTGATAATATGGACAATATCTGTTCAAAGGACTTAGATAGGGTTATACAGGAATCTGTTCCGGGAAAGCAGGTCACAATCGCTCATGTTATTGCTGCCCCCACCGGTGACATCTATGATAGATTAGGACTTGATGAGAGTGGAGCTATTGGTATACTAACCTTAACGCCAACAGAGACCGCAATTATAGCTGCCGATATTGCTACAAAAACTGCAAATGTGGAGATTGGTTTTTTAGATAGGTTTACAGGTTCGGTAGTTATCTCCGGCGATGTACAAAGTGTTGAAACATCACTACAGGCTGTAATAGACACATTCAAAAGTGTGCTAGGTTTTACAACTGTAAATGTTACCAAAACATGAGAAAACGTCGTATTATGGTGATTGGCGCCGAAAGATGCGGTAAGACAAGCCTTGTAAACCTTATAAACGGTATTGACGAACCTCCCAAAAGGCGACAAGACATTATATTTACCGATAAAACGATAGATGTTCCGGCGGCATATCTGGAGAATAGGTACTATAACAAACATGTCGTTACCATTTCACAGGATGCATCATGTGTGCTAGTACTGGTTAACCAAAGTGACCCAAAGATTGTATATTCCCACGGCTTTGTAAATGCACTTATGTGTGATAATAAACTTGGTGTTATCACTTATGCAGATAGGGATATACAAAATAGAAAAAAATGCGAAGAGCAGCTTAAATCATGCGATTTACAACCACCATTTTTTAATATAAATGCTAAAAACAAACTTGGAATAGATGAACTAAAACAACACTTAAAAACATTAGGAATCATATAGGGCTTAACAGATGAAATTTATTACCGAAGCAAATTTAAGGGAGTTTTATAAGCAAACCCCCTTTACCAACTACACACCGGGAGAAGGCGAACGTCTTACACCCGGAGCTCGGCAATATCTTATTGACATGGGCTTTAACATGTATAATAAGAACGACCCTTATATTTCCGGTAGTTTAGTAGGGGGCGGCATTACAACGGATTACTCTTTTAAAAAACACCTTGCTGCATTTGATATATCTTTTCTTTTAGCTTTTGATGACGGTAAACCTGGCAATGTATACTGCGAGGTGTCCAAAACATACGCAAGAATAGCGGAACTAACAGGGGTATCATTTACAGATAAGGCAACGCAGGTCAGTAAAAAAGAGCTTATCCCACTTTTGGCAAGGCTGTATACAGACACAGTGCAGCTTTCCTCAGAGGTTGATAAACTAATCGATGATGAGGTTTTAAGAAGACGAGTGTTTAATAAACTTAATATCTGCTCCGGCCTACTTTCGCAGGAGATGTGCCGAATTCTCGAGGAGGACAGATGCAGAAAGAGCAATTAAATTTTGAATACTGTGATAAATTGATTTCGGATTTTGAATCGGTGATAAAAAAGCCCAAAAAAACAAAGTCAGATGTATACTATACAGGGGTTGACCTTGGTACAGCATGTGTAGTGATTGCAGTATTAAACAAAGATAAACAGCCGGTAGCAGGTGCCTACCGATATGCCGATGTTGTAAGGGATGGCATGGTTGTTGATTATATCGGTGCTGTTGATATAGTGCGAGAGCTAAAAGAAGATATTGAAAACAAACTTGGCGTCACCCTTGAATTCGCAGCAGCGGCAATACCACCCGGAACAGATGCAGTAGACGGCGGTGCAGTAAAGAATGTTGTGCAGAGTGCGGGTTTTACACTTACAAAGCTATTGGATGAATCAACGGCAGCAAATGCTGTATTGCAGATGAAAAACGGTGCTGTTGTAGATATTGGCGGCGGAACAACCGGTATATCTATATTTGAAGATGGAAAGGTAGTTTATGTAGCAGACGAGCCAACCGGCGGTACACATTTTTCATTGGTTATCGCAGGTGCATACGGCAAATCCTATGAAGAAGCAGAGCTTTTTAAAAGAGAAGAAAAAAATCATAAAGAGCTTCTTCCTACTGTTTCTCCGGTTATTGAGAAGGTTTCGACGATAATATCAAGCCATATCACTAACTTTAAGGTTGAGGATATCTCGCTTGTTGGGGGTACTGCCTGTTTTAACGCAATAGAAAATGTAATCGAAAGGCAGACCGGTATTTATACCCACAAACCACAAAACCCTATGTTTGTAACGCCACTCGGGATAGCACTTTGTTGTTCACAGAATGATTCAGAGGACTGATAGTATGGATGTAAAAATAATTAAGTCACCGTCCAAAGGCACTATTGATATACTAATGAGACGCACAGGAGCAAAGCCGGATGAACATCCGAATGAGTTTGATACTGTAGGGCTTGTGCAGGGCAGAATGATAGAGATGGTTGTTGCGGCAGACATAGCCGAAAAGGCTGTAGGCGTCACGGTGTTTGACATAAGAGGTAGCTGTCCACAAAACATGATATTGCTCGCAATATTTGGTGATACCGCTTCGGTAGAAGCTGCATTAAAGGAGATTAAAAATCAGGGAGAGGAAGGTAGATACAATGTTAACGGCTAAGTTGGTTGACAATATCTGGTCAACAAGAAAGGCAGACTCCCTACATGGGCTAAAGTTAATGCAGGCAGAGATTATTGGCGGTGGAACTAATGTAGGTCAGCGCATAATTGTGGTAGATACTATAAGCGCAGGTATAGGGGACAGGGTAATTATTACAACAGGTTCATCTGCAAGAAGAATGCTTGGAGACGACAACATACCGGTAGATGCGGTAGTTGTAGGTATTATTGATCAAGATTGTGATTTTGAATAATAAAGAGGTTTTTGTAATGAATTTAACCGATAAGGTAAAAAATAGTGGTATAGTTGGTGCAGGTGGCGCAGGATTTCCTACTCATGCTAAGCTAACTGCCGAGGCTGAGTTTATTCTGCTTAACGGTGCCGAGTGTGAGCCACTACTACGTGTTGACCAACAGCTTATGGCGATGTATCCTGATGAAATTATTCAGGGTTTTGCAGCTGCAGGTGTACAGGTAAAGGCTAAAGAAGCCATTATTGGAGTTAAATATAAACATAGGCAGGTTATTGATCTTTTACAATCAAGGATTGATGCCCTAAAACTTGGCGACTATGTAAGGATAGGGGAGCTTGAGGACGTTTATCCTGCAGGCGATGAGCAGGTCTTGGTTTACGAGCTAACCGGACGGGTGGTACCGGAGGCAGGACTTCCGCTACATGTCGGCTGTGTTGTTGTAAATTCAGAGACAGCACTTAATATCTTTAATGCAATGCAGGGCAAAAATGTAACCGAAAAGTTTATAACCCTTGCCGGTGATATTCCAAACCATATTACCGTAAAGGTTCCGATAGGTGTTAAGATTTACGATGTGTTGGCACTTAGTGGCATTACTGATTTTAGCGATTATTCTATTATAGACGGCGGCCCAATGATGGGGCCAATGCTTGCCGATATAAATGGCAGTATCACAAAAAAGAACAAAGGATTTGTAATCCTTAAAAAGGATCATCCACTTATAATAAAAAAGAGTAGTGTTGCTGAACAGGCACAACGGGTAAATAGGGCAACCTGCGAACAATGCCGCATGTGTACCGACCTATGTCCAAGGTATATGCTGGGACATAGTATACAGCCACATAAATCCATGTTGTCAATGAACTATAAACTGGACGATGTTGAATCTCAAAAAGCAGCATTGCTATGTTGTGACTGCAATCTATGTGAACTGTTTTCATGTCCCGCAAATCTATTTCCACGTATGGCAAATGGCTATTTCAAAGGAATTATGAGGGCGGAAAACATACGCTACACCACCGATAAAAAGGAGTTTTCTGCACGCCACATGCGCGAATATAGAAAAGTTCCCAGCAAACGTTTAATTGCAAGACTTGGCCTTACAAAATATGATATAGCCGCTCCTATTGCGGATGATACTATTTTGCCGCAAACCGTTAAAATCTCAACACGACAGCATGTAGGTGCACCGGCAAAACCTATAGTCACTGTAGGGCAGAAGGTGAAAGTCTCCGAGATGATAGGGGATATCCCACAGGGTAGCCTTGGAGCTACAATACATTCAAGTATTGACGGTGTTGTAACATCGGTAAGTGATGACTATATAGAGATAAGGAGAGACGCTGTATGATTATTGCAATAGGAATGGTTGAGTTTAATAGCATAGCAAGGGGTATATATGCAGCCGATCAGATGTTAAAAACAGCAGATGTCGAGGTTGTCACGGTGGCATCAACCTGTCCTGGTAAATATATCGCTATAGTGCATGGTGATGTTGCTGCAGTAGATAACTCTGTTAAAATTGGCGAGACTTTAGCCGATGAATTCTATGTCGATTCTATTATTATCCCAAATGTTGATAGAAGAATTTTCCCTGCAATTACCTGTGCAACTATGCCGGACAGCATTCAGGCGGTTGGAATAATGGAGTCTTTCTCACTTGCAACAATGATAATTAGTGCCGACCAGATTTTAAAGACTGCCGATCTTGAACCAATCGAACTTCGGTTGGGTAATGGACTTGGTGGCAAATCATACTTTACCTACACAGGTGATGTTGCCGCAGTAGAATCTGGCACAGCCGCCGGACTTGAAGCTGCAAAAGGTAAAGGACTAATAGTAAATGCAGAGATAATACCATCCCCATCAAGGCAGCTGCTTGAAAGCCTACTATAATTCTATTGAGGAGAGGTGACATAGTTGAAAAAATTAATTAGTGCAGAAGATATTGCTGCTGCAATTACAGCCGGCACCAAAGTTATTAATGTAGATAACAACACATTGATAACGCCCTATGCAAGAGATATGGCTAGGCAGGCCGGTATTGAACTGTGCGACAACCCGATTAGTCCACCAGCTGACAATGTCGGGGCAATTGATGCCGATTTGATTTATAATGCAGTTAGCAAGCTATTAGCTGCAAGCGGATCTTCGGATATATTGGTAGCACTTTCCGGTTTAATGGATATACCATATATCTGCGAAGGTGACGACGATGGCAAGATTAAGTTAATTCGTGGTAACACCGTAAAATTTCAGCAATTGGACACCGGAAACCCGGCTAACAAGGTATTTTACAGTGAGCTTTTCGGAAAAAAGGATGGGTCTGATACTAATATTGGGCTTTTGACGATTGAGGATTGTAATTTTTCTTGGACCACACCCTGTGAAGAATTTTTATATGTGATAGATGGTAGTTTAAGAATAGAGAATAAAGGCAAGTCATTTATTGCAACTGCCGGCGATATACTTTCATTTAAAAAAGGCACATCTGTTATACTGGGATCGCTGGATAAGGTTAAGATTTTTTATGCTAAGCGTTAAAGATATATTAGGTATGGGAGGCTAGTTGTATGGATTCAATTGGAATGATAGAGACAAGAGGGCTCATAGCGGCAATTGAAGGTGCCGATGTAATGCTAAAGGTAGCCGATGTACGTCTACTGGAAAAAACTATTGTTGGTGGGGGTAATGTAACAATAACAGTTGCAGGCGATGTTGCAGCCGTAACAGCATCAGTTGATGCTGCAGCGGCATCGATTAATAAGTTGGGGGATAACTTACTTGTAACAAAACATGTAATTGCTCGCCCTATCGATAATATTTCCGGTATAATTGAACCATCCTTTAACGAAGATTGGCCCTTTAATAAGAAATCCAACAGCAATGATGATGAGCCACAGGGCGGACCAAAACAAACTCCACCGGTAAAGTCCGAGCAGAAAAAGAAATTTCCAATAAAGGCTGATTTAAAAAAGGAAAACGTACAAACAGCAACTTTAGAGGTTATACCAACCAATAAAACTGAGCTCGAACGCACCATAAAACAAAATGGAATGGATAAAACATTGCAGATTTTAAATGGAATAAAGGTAGTAGAGCTTAGATCTCTCGCAAGAGATATAGATAACTTTGGCATTAATGGACGTGAGCTTGCAAAATCCAACAAGTCTAAATTACTTTCAGAATTTGGAAGCTACTATAAAAACAATAATATAATTCAATAATTATAATACAAATTAGGAGGTGTAACTATGGGAAATATGGACTATGATCTACAGTCTGTCCAGCAAGCTCGCGATCTTGCTCGATTAGGAAATATTGCAACCGAGCTTATCGCAAGCTATAGCGAGGAGCAGATTGACAAGATCGTTTGCAATATGGTAGCCGCAGCTAAAGCAAATGCGGTCATGCTTGCTAAGATGGCAGTCGAGGAGACCGGTTTTGGTAATGTACAAGATAAAACTTATAAAAACCACCTTGCCTCTGTAAAGCTATACGATAGTATCAAGTCAATGAAAACGGTTGGCATAGTTGAAGAGGATACGATAAACAAGATAATAACCGTTGCAGAGCCGGTTGGACTTTTAATGGGAATTATTCCCTCCACCAACCCTACATCAACAACAATATTTAAGGCTATTATTGCCATAAAGTCCCGCAATGCGATTGTATTTTCTCCCCATCCATCGGCTGCAAAGTGCACTATTAAAGCAGCAGAAATAATGCTTGATGCGGCTGTATCAGCAGGTGCACCGGCAAATATCATTGGTTGTGTTACAATGCCTACAATGTGCGCCACTAACGAACTTATGAAAGCCGCCGAGGTTAAGATGATAATTGCAACCGGTGGCCCCGGTATGGTTAAGGCTGCCTATAGCTCAGGTAAGCCGGCACTCGGTGTAGGAGCAGGTAACTCACCTGCATATATCGAAAGAACTGCTAATGTAACACAGGCAGTAAAAAATATCATCGCAAGCAAAACATTCGATTTCGGTACAATCTGTGCATCGGAACAATCCATAATCTGTGAAGAGTGTAATAAAGATGCAGTCATTAGTGAGTTTAAGCACCAAGGCGGCTACTTTATGACTGCCGAAGAAACAAATAAAGTTATAAAACTTCTTTTCAAGGCAGATGGTCATACAATGAACGGCAAGTTTGTTGGTAAGGCTGCACAGTACATTGCTGATGCTGCAGGTTTTAGTGTTCCTCAAGGCACTAAGGTTTTAATAGGTGCGCAAGATGGTGTAGGTAAAGGCTACTCACTTTCATACGAAAAATTAACAACTGTTTTAGGTTTTTACGTTGTTAAAAATTGGCAGGAGGCTTGTGAGCTTAGCATAAAACTACTACAAAACGGTATTGGGCACACAATGAGCCTACATACCGAGGATAGAAATATTGTTTTAGAGTTTGCAAGAAAACCGGCATCAAGGATACTTGTAAATACAGGAAGTGCACAGGGCGGTACCGGAGCTAGCACAGGCTTGATGCCATCCTTTACACTTGGTTGCGGAACATGGGGCGGTAGCTCTGTTTCAGAAAATGTAACACCATTACATCTAATTAACAAAAAACGTGTTGCTTATGGATTACTGGAGTGTTCCACACTAGCACAGGATGATCCAACATTCAACTACCCTGAACTTGGCAATTTATCGGCTGTAGTAACAACAGCTACAGCTGTTAACCCAAGCGCAAACAAGGTAGTGAGAAAAGTCCATCTTTCCCCATCGGACTATGCCAGTATAAGCGGAACAACCGAGTATGTACATACAGCAAATGTCCCACATACTAACACATTAAGTGGCGTTTCCAGCTCCGATATCCCGCTTGACCTGGAACAGCTTAAAGCTATGATCAAGGCTTTTGCTAACACAGAGAAAGGGTAGGCAATGTCAGAACAAAATTATGATTCTTTATTACGGTTATTGCTTGAGGCTGTTGAAGCTATCTCTAACGAACAATCGACCGCGGCAACAAACCAGACAAATAATGATATTCCGGTAGGGATTTCTAATCGGCATCTACATCTATCGCAACAGGACTTAGAGACTATTTTTGGCATCGGGTATAAGCTTACCCCAACAAAAGATCTCTCTCAACCTGGGCAGTATGCCTGTAAAGAGACTGTAACAATCTGTGGTCCTACGGGTGCTATAGAAAAGGTACGGGTGTTAGGCCCTACAAGACCACAAACGCAGGTCGAAATATTGGCCGGGGACTGCTTTAAGCTTGGAATTACTGCCGCAGCAAGACAATCCGGAGACCTTGCCGGTTCACCCGGAATAACAATAATAGGTCCCAAGGGGTCTACACAGACAGCACAGGGTTTAATAGTTGCCCAAAGGCATATACATATGACACTACAGGATGCAAAAAACCTTGGCACATACGATGGTGAGATTGTAGATATCAAGGTATGTGGTGAGCGTGGCGGTATTTTTTCAAATGTGGTTGTAAGGGCAAATGATTCATCAGGTCTTGAATGCCACCTTGATACCGAGGAGGCAAATGCAATGGGTGTAACCTCAAAAACAACAGTTAATATTGTTAGATAAAACATTATTATATAAAAATTAAAATCTGGAGGAAATAAAAATGACTAAGAACGAAGCACTTGGAATGATTGAGACAAAAGGCTTAGTAGGCGCAATCGAGGCTGCCGATGCTATGGTTAAGGCCGCAAACGTTTACCTTGTAGGTAAAGAGCATGGTGGCGGGGGCCTTGTAACCGTTATGGTTAGAGGCGATGTAGGTGCTGTTAAGGCTGCTACAGATGCAGGTGCAGCTGCTGCACAACGTGTTGGCGAACTTGTTTCGGTACATGTTATACCGCGTCCTCATGCAGAGGTTGAGGATATTCTACCGGCACCAAAGGCTTAATAAAAGCCCAATGCCTATATCAAAAGGTGCTTCTATATTCGCACCTTTTGGTTGGCTATGCAAAAATATAAAGTAAAGGACTTATATGAAAAAATTTAACATCAGCACAAATGTCTATTTCGGATCACATGCACTTGACCGTCTTGGCGAGATAAGCGGTAAACGAGTGTTAATGGTCTGTGACAAGTTTATGTTAAAATCAGGAACGGTAGACAAGGTCGCAGCGCATCTCGGTGATTGTGAGGTTCATGTTTTTTCAGACATTGTTCCGGATCCTCCGATAGAGGTTGTGGCACATGGCATTCGTTTTCTTACAGCCTGTAAGGCCGAGGTTATGATAGCCGTTGGTGGCGGTTCGGTTATTGACGCTGCAAAAGCAATACGTGAGATGGCATCCCAGATGGATTATATCCAAATAGAGGAATGCTATGCTATACCCACAACAAGTGGAACCGGTTCAGAGGTTACAAAGTTTTCTGTTATCACAAATGCAGAAGAGGGTGTTAAATACCCCCTTGTAAGTGAGAAGCTGGAACCTATGGTTGCAATACTTGATCCTGAGCTTGTAGTATCAGCACCACCTTCCATCACAGCTGACACTGGCATGGATGCACTTACTCATGCGCTTGAGGCATATGTTTCGATTAATGCTTCAGATTTTTCGGATGCACTTGCTGAAAAGGCAATTACGCTGCTTTGTA
Organism: uncultured Oscillospiraceae bacterium; assembly: GCA_964370765.1. Taxonomy (GTDB): domain Bacteria; phylum Bacillota; class Clostridia; order Oscillospirales; family Ruminococcaceae; genus CAYJBH01. The sequence goes on along the minus strand of CAYJKW010000042.1, from coordinate 1,983 downwards.
AGTTCTTGCCTATGGCCTATGCAGATGGTAACGACCTACTTGCAA
>CAYJKW010000042.1:0-1838 GCA_964370765.1 uncultured Oscillospiraceae bacterium | reverse complement strand
CTGCTTTGTAAGTTCTTGCCTATGGCCTATGCAGATGGTAACGACCTACTTGCAAGAGAGAAGGTGCATAACGCATCCTGCCTTGCCGGTATGGCATTCAACACCGCCGGACTTGGTATTACACATAGTATTGCACACTCTATAGGTGGAAGATTTCATCTACCACATGGTAGAACAAATGCAATTATTTTGCCATATGTTATGCAGTTTAATGCAAATCTTGGTACTAAGGAACCTACAGTTACTGCTAATAAATATCAAAGAATTGCAAAGCTTGTTGGGCTACCTTTCTACAACACAACAATTGCTGTTAATAATCTAATACGTTTAATAAAAGATATGGAACGCTCTTTTGGTATTCCGGCAAACTTTAAACAGGCCGGATTAGACCCTGAAAAGGTTAAGGAAGCACGGGATGACATAGCAAAGGCTGCACTAGCGGATGCCTGTACTCCTACAAATCCAAGGCCAGTAAACACAGAGGATTTAAAGGAGCTGCTATCCAAGATTACACCAATATTTTAAGATAAGGGTAACCGCTAAGGTTACCCTTATGCTTTGCACCAATTACCATACTTGTAAAAATTGTTCTCATCTGATATAATATTAGCATTATTAACTTTTAACGGGCATTATTATGAGTAAATTTGATACTGTAAATTATAATAAAATTGATATGTATGCCCTTGCATGCGAACTATTTCCGCTTTGCAGAAGTATTACAGGGGTGGGAGTACGGGAAACCCTTAACAGATTAAAAAGGGACATACCGGAAATGACCATAAAAGAGGTTCAAAGCGGTGTAAAGGTCTTTGACTGGACAGTCCCCAAGGAATGGCGTATTGACGAGGCATATATCGAAGATATGCAAGGAAATCGCATAATTGACTTCGCTAAATGTAATCTTCATGTAGTTGGATATAGTGCGCCGATCGACAAGGTTGTTTCGCTTGACGAGCTAAAAAAAATGGTGTACACTCTACCGGAACAGCCCGATTTAATACCCTATGTTACCAGCTACTACAAAGAGCGTAGTGCATTTTGTATGAGTCATAACCAGCTAATGTCTTTAGATAATGACCGCTACCGAGTATATATAAACAGCGAACTTTTTGATGGTAGTTTAACCTATGGCGAGGTATTAATCAAGGGTAAAAGTACGGACGAGATATTTATATCCACCTATGTATGCCACCCATCAATGGGGAATAACGAATTATCCGGCCCATGTATGACAACAGCACTTGCCGCCTGGATAAAAAGCATACCCAATCCACGCTATTCTTACCGTATTATATTTATACCGGAGACGATAGGTTCTATAACTTATCTTTCACAAAACCTTGATTATTTGAAACAGCATGTTAAAGCGGGTTTTAATGTGTCCTGTGTAGGGGATAATAGGGTGTTTTCATACCTTGAATCAAGATGTGGTAAAACTCTTTCTGACCGTATTGCCAAGCATGTTCTTATGCATATGCACCCACAGTATATATCATACTCCTATCTTCAAAGGGGGTCTGATGAGCGTCAGTATAATGCACCCGGTGTAGATCTTCCGGTATGCTCGGTAATGCGATCTAAATATAGCGAATATCCTGAGTATCATACGTCTGCCGATAATCTTGATTTAATATCTGCCGATGGCTTACAGGGTTGTTTAGATGTATATAAAGAGATGATAAGCCTACTTGAATATAACTACAACTATCGCGTTACCTGCCTATGTGAACCACAACTTGGTAAACGTGGATTGTATCCCACCGAAAGCTATAAGGGATCGGCCGATGCGGTACGCAATATGATGAATTTGATAGCATACGCTGATTCACAACATG
>CAYJKW010000041.1:0-19007 GCA_964370765.1 uncultured Oscillospiraceae bacterium | reverse complement strand
TGGTTTGGGACCAAGATGCCGCACGTTCGAGTCGTGTCATCCCGACCAAAAAACACAAACCCGATAGTCCGGTGGACTATCGGGTTTGTTGTTTTTTCGGAAACGACCGGCTCGAACCGGCGTTATTTGTTTGTCAGTGCTCACGCTGCAAGTTATGAATATTCGCATTATAATACCCACCGAAAAAGTAATCTTCTTTCTCGGTGGGTAATGCAAAATCCGGAAGGTAATAGTCGCCGTACAAGGTGTAGGAAATGCCACTTTAAGTTTTTGCTATGTAGTTTAATAGATAAAAGTTGCAGCTTTTTATATAGCGTTTTGTTGCGAGATCCGGAACTCGCTGGGCGTAAATCCGGTGTATTTTTTAAAGATTCTACTAAAGTATTTGCTATCGTTAAAGCCTACATCAAAGCAAACCTCGATCAATTTTTTATCAGAATTTTTCAACATCTGCTTTGCCTTTTCAAGCCTTACGTCGGTAATATAGTTTGTTATGGTGGTGCCTGTTTTTTGTTTGAATAAAAGACATAGGTAGGATTGGCAGATAAAGGCTTCGCCGGCAAGGACACTAAGTGTAATAGCCTCGGTGTAATTTTCATCGATATATTTTTTTATGCCGGCTATCAATTCATCTTGCTCGGTAGGATTTTTTTCTAAATTAGAGCCAACGTTAAGCCTAACATACGCCAACAGCTCCTCCTCCATCTCACTGATTGTGGAGCAATTTTGTAGTGTGTCATAGATTAAAGTTATTCCTTGCTGCTGCTCGTCATTTAAATTGCCCTTCTCTAATAAGGCACTGTTGACCGCCGATACTATCTGATGGCAGATTACAATTACCTGATACTCGTTTGGGTTTTTAGCAGAGTGAATGCTTTCGAATAAATTTTTTATTATGAATACTACCTGTAAAGTATCTTCTTGAATAGATAGGTTGTATATTCTTTGATACTGGTTAAAGTCTACACTTATATATGATGGTAAACAGTTGTCCGAACTATTTTGATCAAATAGTATCTGAGTTTTAGAACAAAAGAATCTACGGCTTAGTGCCTGCTTTGCCTTGACAAAGCTTCCCTCAATCTGTGAAAGGTCGTGTGCAACACTTCCTACACCTATTGAAAGTGTAACACCAAGTATATTTTCTAGGTGTGTACTTATTTCGTTACCAATAGTTTGAAGCCGATGCGAGATAGCTTCGATGTTTTTTGTATTGATTTCTACCTCAGACAATGGTAAAATACATACAAACTCATCTTCGCTATGTTCGAAACAGTATCCTTGGCTTTCCTTTGATATTAACTCTTGCGTTATGTTTATTACTGCGGTTGAAAATAACGATAGGTTGTTCCATTCGTCCTGATATTTGAAGTTGTTTACTAAAAGCACCAATACAACATAGTTGTGTCTAAACTGGAGCTGTAGCTGTAACCGCTCGATATCACTTGTAAGCTGTAGGTTGTTTTTAATACCATCAGTAATAAGTTTTTTAAAAAATTTATCCTGCATCAACGGAAGACTTATCTTTAGCTTGCGCTCTATCTCGTTTAGGTAATTTTTCTTCTCGCTATCTTCCTTCAAGCTCCTTATGCTTTTTTCTATTGCAGCATTAAGCTCTTGAATATTTATGGGCTTCATAATATAGTCCACAGCCTCATACTTAAAAGCAGAGCGGATATAATTTATGTCAGAGTATCCAGTTACAAAAACAACCTTTGTTTGAGGTCTTGTCTCCCACAGTTGATGTGCAAGTTCAATTCCGTTCATTCTGGGCATATTTATATCGGTAATAACAATATCAGCAGGTTTTTCGTCAAGCTGAATTAACGCCTGTTGGCCATTTTGAGCCCATTTAACATCTGTTATTTCATGCTTTGCCCAATCGATACTATCCACAATACCATCTATTGTGCGTTTTTCGTCATCGACAATCATTACACTAAACATGTACGAGCCCCTTTCTTGGTAAAAGTACGAATAAATTACTTTAAGGAATAGACTATTGAATATCATTAACAATATAAAAAATCGTTGGCTATCATTAAGTTTTCGCATAAAATTGCTGATACTTATTTTTTCGGTAAACGTTGTAATACTTGGTTTATCTATCGCAATATATCTGTTTTTTTTCAGTAGGCAGGTGCAGGACTTTAACAGTAACATTGTAACACAGGGGGTGGATTATCTTGGTGAGAATATTAACCAGCTTGCTATTCATATCGAGGAAATCTCTGAAACACTTGTACTTGACCCAACGATACTAAACTCCGCTATAATATCCGCTGATCGGTTATCACTCGATGAACAGCTGTATAACTACAACTATATTCAAGAGCTAATTAGCAATAATTTCTATAATAATATTCCCGTTTACTCCACTATTTATTACGAGGATGATCCAATTTACATTGGGCATAACTATAGGTTTTTAGGAATAGATAAGCTGGAAGAGATAGGAATTACACAGGAGGACCTATCAACAACAGATATATATTGGACCGGCTTATTTGAATCTGAATCGTTGAATATTGGCAACGAGGGCGGTTATTTTGGTGGTGCAAGAAACCTAATTGACTACGAAAATTTCGGTTATCTTGGCGGGGTTGTTAGTGTATATGTAGCCGAAGAGGATGTAAGGCGGCTTTTAAAAAGTCTTAGTGCTTCCTCCGGTGCCTGTATAATACTTGTGGATAGTAATTCGAATATAATAAGTTCTACCGATGAATTACAGATAGGTAAGAGCTTTAGCAATATTTACGGGGTGGATATACAACAGCTAAATAATTCTTCTGAGATTAAGCTTGAGAATTTCAGTGATAGCTATGTCATTAGCAAGACTGTTGAGACAACCGGTTGGACGGTAGTAGCTGTTGCACCTAATAATAATATATTTACCAGCGGGGATACGTCGTTACAGTTATATTTAACGATTGCGGTATTTATTCTTATTTTCATTATTTTATTAGATATTATTGTATCAAAAAAGCTTAACGACAGGGTTGCAAACGTTTTTAATAGAATAGCTACAGCCGATTCGAGTGCGGACGAAGATAGTGAAAACTGGGAGTTTAGAGAAGATCTGCGAAAGGTGCTTCTTTTTCATAAAACGTTATACGATAATAACGAAACCCTTACCGAGCGCCTTTTGGAGGAGGAGCTTGCCCATAAAAATGCAACCCTTTCATTATTACATTCACAGATAGACTCTCATTTTCTATATAACTCACTTGACAGTATAAACTGGATGGCAAGAAAACATAAAGCAGAGGATATTGTAGAGATGGTGCAGCTGCTATCTAAGTTTTATCGCCTTACACTTGCTAAAGGAAGAGAGATAATTACCGTTTCAGAAGAGTTAGAACATACCGAGACCTATTTAAAGTTACAGCAGATAAGGTTTGAGGGGCAGATCGAATTTGAGATAGTTGCCGACGCAGATTTTAGAACAAGAGATATTTTAAAGTTAACACTACAGCCAATTGTAGAAAATGCTATTATCCACGGATTAATGGAAAAAGACCAACCGGGTGGCAAGATAACTATCACAGCTACAGATATTAACGATACACTAACAATAAGAATATTAGATGATGGCGCTGGTATGCCGCAGGATATGGTCGATGCGGTAAACAATAACGATGAGATAGTTGCACATAAAGATAGGGTAAGCAACGGTAGTGGATTTGGTATTCGCAACATTAAGGAACGCCTTAAGCTATTTTATCGCGACCAAGCATCGTTGGTAGTAAAATCATCGCCTTGCGGCACTGAAATAGTAATTGTAATCGACTATGTACAGTAGCTTAATTATTTACGTGAAAAACGATTATATTATCTTATTATACACATTTCAATAAAATTTTCAATAAAAAACAACATTTTTTATCAAAAAATGTTGTTTTTTTATTGTTTCTGCTAAATCCTTGATGCATATTGCACATATACAGCAACAAAAACAACAGTCGAAAATAATCCACTATTGTTTAAAAAAAAGTACACTCATTTAAAATCGTTTTGCAGTAAACTGTGAACATAGTAACACAGAAAGGAGAAGGTTGTGAAGAAAGGTAATAATAAAATTAATGGTACGCTCTTAAATTTGTTGACATTTGCAATTGTACTATTTTCGCTGTTTCCATTGTATTGGTTAATATCCACATCAATGAAAACAAAGCTGGATGCATTCGCATTACCACCACAATGGCTGTTTGTCCCGAACTTTGAAAGTTATGCATCGGTATTAACATCAGATGGGTTTGCAGAAAGCTACATGAATAGCTTTATAGTTGCAATAATGACAACGGTAATTGCTATAGTTTTCGGCGTTATGTCAGGCTACTCCTTAGCAAGAAATACTAGCAAAGGTGGTAGGGCAATGGGACTATGGATTATTCTTTCGAGGATGATCCCGCCAATGGGAATAATTTTACCGTTTTATGTAGTTTACCGGGAATTGGGTTTGTTAGATCAGCATTTTACACTTAGCTTGCTATATCTAACTACTGTACTACCATTCGTTACATGGTTGATTATGGGCTTTGTAAAGGGAGTTCCTTTTGAGATCGAGGAGGCGGCAATGATAGATGGTTGCTCGAGGACAAGATCTTTAATCAAGGTGATAATTCCTATAATAATGCCGGGTATAGCAACATGTAGTATGTTTGCTTTCATGATGAGCTGGAACGAATACTTTTATGCACTTATTATCACAGGTAAAAACACGAGAACAGTTTCTCTCGCAATACAGCGTTTCATGAGCTCATCCGGTACAAACTGGGGTGAACTATGTGCCGCAGCAGTATTGGTGGTTGTTCCAATCCTTATATTTACCATGATAAGCCAAAAAAGTCTTGTAAGTGGACTTACAAGTGGCGCTGTAAAAGGATAATCAATAGTATTCATTGTTACAGTAACAACAATTTATAGAGGAGAAAAGATGATGAAGAAAAGACTTATAGCATTAACCCTGATTCTTGCAATTACCGTTGGAGCCCTTTCGTCATGTGGAGATTCTGCATCTACAGATGGTGGAGAAGCAACATCTACAGACGATACTGCAGGACAGCCAGCACAAGACGTGGAGATTAACCTAGGTTTATCTTCCGGACCACAGTCTGACGACCTTGTAAACTACATGGATGCATTCGAAGAAGAAACAGGAATGTCGGTTAGCATCGAGAGTGTAGCAGAATCAGGATACCTACAAAAATTGCTACTTAGCCTATCCGGCAACGAGGCAACCTACGATGTATTTATGTCATCGAACAGCATGTGGGGACAGATACTTGATCCAGGCTGGGCAGAGCCACTAAACGCCTACATCGATGATCCTGAGAAGACAGATCCAGAGTGGAAAGCCGGTTTCTCGGAGTCTATGCTTGATATAGTTAACCGTGACGGCGAACGTTATGCAGTAACATATCAGATGGGCACAAACATTCTTTACTACAATAAAGCAATGTTAGCAGATGCAGGATTAGATCCTGAATCACCTCCAACCACACTTGAAGAAGTTCTTGAAGTAGCAGAGCAGGTTTATGATCCGGAAAATGAAAAATACGGAATCGTTTTCCGTGGCACAAGAGAGCAAAATCAGAACACATTCCTATGGGTAATGCTTTGGTTTGCACAGGGCGGCGATTGGTATAACGTTCCTGATTCTCCAAACATTGCAGTATTGGATAGACCAGAAGCAATAGCAGCAACACAAATCTTTGCAGATTTCCACCAGTTCGCACCGGACGGTATTGCAAACTATGGTTGGGAAGATTCCATGTTAGCATTCCAGCAGGGTAAGGCAGCTATGTGGATAGATACAAACTCAATTGCCGGTAACGTTTTAGATCCAGAAGCATCCTCTGTTTACGAAGATGTAGGATTCCTAACATTAGACGAAGGTAAAGCAATTGGTGCGCCATGGGTATTCATGATGGCTTCAAACAGCACAGTTAAAGATGAATCATGGCAGCTAATGCAGTATCTAACAGGTTTTGATGTAACATGGGGACAGACAGTATCCGGTATAAGCACAGCTCCTACACGTATCGATGTACTAGAGCATGAGGAAATTGGTAATTACATCCATCCTGAACTAGCATCAGCAGCAAGCAAAGGCCTAGAGAATGCAGCACCAATCTACTTCCCTGTACTTTCACAAACTGCAGAAATTCGTGCTGAATTAGCCATAGCCATCTCTGATGTAGCAGCAGGTAACCTAACATCAGAAGAAGCAATGGTAAATACAAATAACACAATTATCGAAATACTTGAGCGCGACGGCCTAGAAGATTTAATGTAACATTTAGCCTAACTTTAATCCCCGGAATCTTGATACTAAAAAACAAATCTCGGTTCCGGGGATAAGAGTGAAATTACTTTAAATGATATTATTTTAAAGATGAAGGAGAAAGGTTATGACAAAAACACTTTCTAATGGGGTTAAACTTATGAAGAACAACCAACAAAATTTGGCAAAAGGCGGACGTCGATTACGGAACAAGAACTCCACAAAAGATAGGATAGAGCAGTTTTTACTAATGTTTCCTTCATTTTTTCTCTTGTTCTTATTGACTATAGTTCCGCTAATATTCTCGGTGGGTATATCATTATTCGACTACTCACTACTAGCAGCAGATACAGCAACATTTGTAGGACTTGGCAATTTTATACGTGCCTTTTCTGATGGAGCTTTCTGGCATTCTGTATGGATTTCGTTAGTACAGGTTGGTGGAACAGTTGTAGGTCAGATGATTTGCGGCATGGCTATAGCATTACTACTATCAAGAGAATTTAAAGGTGTGAAAATTGCACGTGGTTTGTATATCATCCCTATGATGATTACTCCTATTGTTTCCGGTATTATGTGGAGAATGCTTTTTAACACCGACCTTGGAATGATAAACTATTTCTTATCTTTAGTAGGTATTGATAAGGTTAACTGGTTGGGAGATAGCTCTACTGCATTGTTAACCATTATTGTTACCGACATCTGGATGTCTACTCCGTTTGTTGCAGTAATACTTCTTGCCGGTATACAGGCGATAAGTAAAGATTACTATGAAGCATCTACAATAGATGGAGCTTCAAGAACAAAACAGTTTATTAACATTACATTACCGCTGGTAAAACCGATGATGTTGCTTGCTTTATTGTTCCGTGTTATGGATGCAATACGTCGTTTCGACTCAATTATGGCGATGACGGCTGGTGGCCCCGGTAACTCTACCGAGACACTTAACCTTTTTGCATACTTCCAGGGCTTTACATTCTGGCACATTGGTTACAGCTCCGCACTATCCTTTATTATGCTGGTAATTATCTTTGGATTATCTATATTCATGCTAAACAAAATAAACAGTGTGGATTACTAAACATTAAAATATGTACCGAAAAAATTGTGCTTTACAGTACACCATAGTTATAAATTCGAAAGGGAGAAAAGATGAAGGTGTTAGACCTATTTATTAACGGCAAATTTATAGAATCAACAACAGACAAATTTCAGGATGCATACGACCCCAGTACTGGTGATGTTATAGCTAAGGTACCGTGTTGCACAAATGAAGAGATAGATCTAGCCATAAAGGCTGCAAAAGATGCATATCCAAGTTGGGCTGCAACACCGGTTATGAAAAGAGTTCAAATACTTTACAAGGTTCGCGACCTAATTATGAAAAACCTTGATGAGTTAACCGAGCTTGTTGCAACCGAAAACGGCAAGATTTTAGAAGAGGCCAAAGGTGATGTACTAAAGGCTAAAGAGGGCACCGAGCTTGCAATAAGTGCACCTGCACAGATGATGGGTCAAAGCCTTATGAACACATCATCCGGTTTTGATACAGTTCTGTATCGCGAGCCGCTTGGCGTATTTGCCGGTATAGTGCCTTTTAACTTCCCAGCGATGATCCCAATGGGATGGATGGTTCCGGTTTGTATTGCATGTGGTAACACAATAATACTTAAGGTATCATCTTTTACACCACAAACCGCCTTAAAATTTGCAGAGCTGTATAAAGAGGCCGGTCTACCGGATGGAGTTCTAAATATCGTTACCTGTTCTAGAGTTGAGGCAGAGCGTTTCTTAACCGATCCGGCTATTAAAGGAATATCTTTCGTTGGCTCGACAAAGGTTGGCCTACATGTTTATTCTACTGCTGCAGCACATGGTAAAAGAGTCCAGGCTCTTTGTGAGGCGAAAAACCATGCACTTGTACTTGACGATGCAGCTGTAGTAAGAACTGCGGCAGGTATTATTAACTCGTCATTTGGTTGCGCCGGTGAGCGTTGTATGGCACTTCCGGTTGTAGTGGCTCAGGAAGGGATAGCAGATAAACTTGTAGCAGAGATTAAGGCACGTGCAGAGGCGCTAAAAGTAGGGCCTGCCTACAAGGAAAGCAGTGGCATGGGTCCGCTTGTAAATGCAGGACATAAACAGTTTGTTTTAGACTGGATAGAAAAGGGCATTGAAGAGGGCGCTACCGTTGTATTGGATGGCAGAAACTGTGTAGTAGAAGGTTATGAAAATGGGTTCTATGTTGGGCCAACAATTTTAGACAATGTTACCGAAGAGATGACAGTCGGTGTTCAAGAGGTGTTTGGACCTGTTCTTTGTATTAAAAGGGTAAAGACATTCGAGGAAGGTTTAGCACTTATGAACCGCAATCCATTTGCCAACGGGTCGGTAATATATACCGAGAGCGGATACTATTCTCGTGAGTTTGCTTTAAAAACCGATGGCGGTATGGTTGGCGTAAATGTAGGTATACCTGTTCCGATTGGATCTTTCCCGTTCTCCGGCCATAAAGATAGCTTTTTTGGGGATTTACACTGCCTGGGCGCCGATTCATTCCGGTTCTTTACCGAGACAAAGGTTGTAACAACAAAGTGGTTCACCGAGGAAGAAAAAGCTGTTGCTAAGGTTTCAACCTGGGACGGAACAATCTAATGATATTGTTGGTACAATAGGGCAATCATAACATTGTTTGCCAAAATCAATAGCGGGAGAAGAGCTATGGATACAAAGTTTGCTATTTTTGTTAGCGACATCGATGGAACGCTTATAGATAGTACAGGCAACATTAACCAAAATGTATTACAGGCATTGAGTGAGTTTAGGTCGGTGGGAGAGTTTACATTATGTACCGGCAGAGGAAGCTTGTCAACAGTAGAGCTTGCACATGCGCTGTCCATAAAAATACCCTGTGTTCTTTATGGCGGTGCTATGATATACGATGTAGCCAATAACAAGATTTTGTATCTACAGCCGATTGACCGTAGAATAAATACTGTATTAAAAGAGTTGTTAGAAAAGGAGCCGGAACTAAGCATTACAGTCTATACAGAGAAATATTCGGTAAACCTTAGGGTGAACGAAACATTAACTACAAAAGGCGTACTGCAGGATAGGACGGCACCTTTGGCACAACTCTCAGAGATTAATAGGGACATTATTAAGGTATTGATAACACATGATAGTATGCAGACTCTTCAAGCAATTAAGAGTAGATACTTTAACCCTAACATGTATGAGTGTGAGGCAGCAAGTAGGCATTTCTACGAGGTAACGGCTAAATGTGTTAACAAGGGAAGGGCTCTGTCGATACTATCAGAGATATTTGGCTATGGCTCCTGCCATAAATTTGTAGCAGGAGATGGTGCAACAGATCTGTCGATGAAGCCACTTGCAAGAAAATTTTATGTCCCAAAGACGGCGCAACAGTCGGTTATCGATAAAGCAGATATGATTATCCCGCCACCGCAAGATGGTGGTGTGGCAATAGCATTGGAAGACGCAATCAAGATATGTAAAAAATCGTTGGTTGCTAATCAAATAATTAAAGTATAAGGAGTTTATGTTATGAGTTGGTTAAAAGAGGTTATTGGTAAGGACAAGGTTGTAATCGCGATGTGTCATATGCAGGCAATGCCAGGTGATCCTTTTTATGATGACGATAAGGGCATGGAATGGGTTTACGAGATGGCTCGTAAAGATCTATTAGGGCTACAGGAAGGTGGAGTTGATGCTGTTATGTTCTCCAACGAATTTAGTCTTCCCTATCTAACCGATGTAAAGGTAGAGACAGTTGCTGCTATGGCAATGGTTATAGGTAGGTTAAAAAGTGAGATTAAAATTCCTTACGGTGTAAACGTATTATGGGATGCAAAAAAATCACTTGACCTTGCAAAAGCAACAGGCGCAAAGTTTGTAAGGGAAATATTTACCGGTGTATATGCATCTGATTTTGGCACATGGGATACAAACTGCGGTGAAACAATTCGCCACAAAAATGCTATAGGTGCACAGGATGTTAAGTGCTTATTTAACATAGTTCCTGAGGCTGCAAAATATCTTGCTGATCGTGACCTTGAGCAGGTTGCAAAAACAACAGTGTTTAACTGTAAGCCGGATGCACTTTGTGTTAGCGGTATTACTGCCGGTGCTAGCACCGATAGCCAGCTTTTAAAGAAGGTAAAAGAGGTTGTGCCATCCACCGTAGTATTTGCAAATACCGGTGTGCGCCTTGAAAATGTTGAGGAACAACTTTCCATAGCTGATGGTGCTGTTGTAGGTACTACATTTAAGGTAGACGGAAAATTTGAGAACGGCGTTGACCCAGAGCGCGTAAAACGTTTCATGGACAAAGTTAATTCAATTAGATAAAGGAGTTTTTATGAAACCAATTGTACAGATAGCGATAGATTGTGTCGAGAATGAGAAGGCCGCATTTCTTGCCGAATGTGCAGTTAATGCAGGTGCAGACTGGTTAGAGATAGGAAATCCTTTAAATAAATTTGAGGGTGTACACGCTATAGATTATGTAAGTAGCCGTTTTCCAAACGAGTATATTCTTGTTGACTTTATGGTTATTGCAGGCGCTAAACGATATGTAACGGCAGCAAAACAGCGAGGAGCAAAAAATGTTACGGTTACTGCATTAGCTCCCGACATAACTGTTAAAGAGACTATCGAAGAGGGCAAAAAGCAAGGCGTTGATATTACTGTGGATCTTTTCAATGTTACCGATATTGTAAATGCTGCCATTAAATACGAAAAAATGGGAGCAGACTATATAATGGTACATTTTGGGGTTGACCAAAAACGTGAAAACCCACAGGCATCACCATTAGATTCATTAAAAGAGATAGCTGCGGTAACTAAGTGCCCATTATCATTTGCTGTATACGATATCGAAGAGGCAAAGACAGCAGTTTCGTATGGTGCAGCTGTGATAGTTGTAGGCGAACCGCTGATATCATCCGATACACCAACGGAAGATATGAAAAAGTTTATCGATGAGCTTAAAACAATGGATGTAATAAAGAGGTAATATGAGTACTATGAATGCAGTAATACTGCGAAACAACCCTAGGCGTCTAAGCCTTGAGAAGATAGATGTCCCTACCTTAGAACCGCTAGAGGTATTGGTTAAGGTTAAATCCAATGGACTTTGTGGATCGGATGTTCACGGGTTTATGGACGAGGGGTCAAAGGGGCGAGTAGATGGTCTGATTATGGGTCATGAAGCAACCGGAGTTATTGCCCTGTTAGGCGAAGGTGTACAAGACTGGAGCATAGGTGATCGTGTTGTTGTTAATCCACAGTTTAGATGCAATAATTGTTACGCCTGTGCACATGGTTGGTACAATGTTTGTGAAAAATCAAAGATCATAGGGTCTGCCCTTCGTGGCTTTGTACAGGGTGCAATGGCAGATTTTGTAAAGGTACCTGCATCACACCTTTATAAGTTGCCGGATGGCTTATCCTATGAAGAGGGCTCCATGATAGAGCCTGTTGCTAATGCAATACATGTTGTAAACCGCACCGGTATATCGATTGGTGACAATGTTGTTGTGATGGGTGCCGGTACGATTGGGCTTTGCATGGTTAAGATGGCAAAGCTTGCCGGAGCAGGTAAAGTTATAGCAGTAGATATAGAGGACCATCATCTGGAACTTGCAAAGACCTTTGGGGCAGATGAGGTTGTTAACTCTAAAAATTGCGATCCGGTAGAGACGGTAAAAGAGCTTTGTAATGGCATCGGTGCTGATGTAACATTAGAGGCAGCAGGGCTTGGCATAACCTATTCACAGGCCGCATTAATGACCCGTAAAAGAGGCAAGTTTGCTTTCTTTGGTGCTGCTAAACCATCGGTTGAGTTGCAACTTTACCCATTCTTACATCGTGAGTTAGACATGGTAGGTTGTACCGGATTTGATGTAGAGTGTGATATCGCTATAGAGATGATGTCAAACGGTAGTATTGATGTTAAACCGTTAATATCTCATACCTTTGACATGGCAGATTCGGCAAAGGCGATTGAGACATTTTTAGATCCGAAACAACAGGTTATAAAAGCAGTTTTGGTAAATAGAGATTAATCGGGGTGCAGGATGAAAAAAAATCTTGAAAAGCTTTGCCTTTCACAGGGAATGTCAGGCCATGAGATAAATGTCGGTAAACTCATGAGAAGAGAGTTTGAGCAGTTTACAAGCGAAATTTTAACCGACAACATCGGAAACATTACTGCAGTATTTCGTAGTAAACGTAGCGATGCAAAAAATGTTATGGTTTTTGGCCATATGGACCAGCTTGGACTCGTAATTAAAAATGTCGATAGTGATGGCTACATCCAGTTTGACCGCGTAGGAGGGATTCCAGAAAAAATCTTACCGGGCCTTGAGGTGATAGTTGGTACAGATGATGGGGGGTATATTCCCGCTGTAGTGGGAAATCGCTCACACCATATAACACCTATTGAGGATAAGTATAAGGTAGCAAAGCTTGCCGAGCTTTACATCGATGCCGGATTTGATTCTGATAGTCAAGCATACGAGGCAGGGGTATCTGTAGGTAACCCAATTATTTATCGCCCCCGTTTTGTAGAGATGGGCAATAAATGTTATGGTACAGCATTAGATAACCGCGGTGCCTGTGCAATACTTTTAGACCTTGCATCAAGGTTTAAGGATACCGATATCGGAGTAAATGTTTTTCTTACTGCAACGGTATTAGAGGAATATAACCTGCGTGGTGCGTCGGTGGCTGCTGAGTATATCAAGCCGGATTGTGCCATAGCATTAGATGTTGCAATTAGCGGAGATACACCGGATACAAAAGGGATTTTCCCGGTGAAACTTGGTTCAGGTCCTGTTATGAGCCGGTATAATTTCCATGGGCGTGGCACCTTAAACGGTACGATACCCCACCCTGTAATAGTGGAAATGGTGCGGAAAATATGTGCCGAAAAAGAGATGCCGCTACAGGTTATTGCAACAAGTGGATTGCTAACCGATGCATCCTATGTACAACTACTGGGCGAGGGTGTGCCGGTAATAGATCTAGGGTTCCCTTGCAGATACACACATACTGCGGTGGAAACATGCTGTATAGATGATTTAATAGCACTTTCAACGCTGACAGAACTATTAATTAAAATGGTAACGCCGGAGTTAAATTTCAAAAAAGAGTATAGGGATTAAATTCTTATGAATAGATATTTTTTAGGAGTTGACGTAGGTACATCACAGTCCAAGGGCGTTATATGCGACGAGAATGGGGAGCTAAAGGCTTCCCATTTCATCGACCACATAACAAGCGAAAAGGTACCGGGACATTTCGAACATGATCCCGAAAAAGTATGGTATTATGAGCTTTGCTCCATAGTTAAGGTGCTGATCGAAAAATCAGGGGTGTCACCCGATGAGATAGCGGCTGTAGGTTGCAGTGCTATAGGCCCCTGCCTTTTACCGGTAGATGCTGATAATCGCCCACTTCGTGATGGTATATTGTACGGCATCGACAGCAGGGGTGAGGCAGAAAGAGATCAGCTAAACAAAGAATTTGGTGAAGATTTTATCCTAAACCATACCGGAAATGTACTTACCACACAGGCAACCGGACCTAAGATTCTTTGGTTGCAAAATAACGAACCACAGGTTTTCGAAAATACAGATTGCTACATGACTGCTTCGAGCTATATGGTGTGTAAGCTTACAGGTGAAAGAGTTATAGACCATTACACTGCGGCAGCAGGGTATACCCCACTTTACGATGCGGATAACCGGTGCTGGAGCGATGTTTTTTGCAAACGCCTATTAGGAAAAGCCACACTACCTAAACTAATGTGGAGTAGTGAGATAGCGGGAACGGTTACCCAAAAAGCGGCAGACGAAACAGGGCTTGCAGTTGGTACACCGGTTATAGTTGGCAGTGCCGATGCCGCCAGCGAGGCTGTTAGCAGCGGTGTTGTCGAAAGTGGCAAGGTTATGCTAATGTTTGGCTCTACCATATTTATGATAGCGGTACTGGATAAGCATGTAAAAAGTAAAACGCTTTGGTCGGCGCCCTATCTGTTTAAGGATAGCTATGCCGTTGCAGCCGGAATGAGTGCCGCAGGATCCATTACCGGATGGTTTAAAAACGAGTTTTGTTCTGACCTTGTGCAGAAGTCTAAGGAAACAGGAATAAATGTTTATGACCTGATGATGGAAGAAACGGTAGATGTTCCTAAGGGTAGTGAGGGGCTGTTAATATTACCCTACTTCAATGGCGAGCGAACACCTATAAATGACCCCAAAGCCACAGCAACTATATTTGGCCTTAAGTTTAGACACACCAGAGCACATATCTACCGTGCAGTATTCGAGGGCGTAGGCTATGGGATAAAGCATATTGATGAATGCTGTGGAGGATTTGGCGACGATATCGAGATTTTTTGTGTCGGCGGCGGATCTAAAAGCGGCGAATGGATGCAGATAATTAGTGATATACTGAATAAAAAAATTACGGTAAATAAGGTGAGTTTAGGCGCATCTTACGGTAATGCATTTATGGCAGGTTTAGGCGTAGGAGCATTCAAGGATAAAAAGGAAATACATCGGTGGGTGGAGACCAAAAAACAATACATCCCTGATAAGGATCGCTCGATCTATGATAAATACTACGAACTATACAAACAGCTATATACTAACACAAAGGATATTATGCATCAACTATAGTCAAATTTAATAGCAAAACCATCGACTGTATAAGGCGACACATAAAGAAACAAGCTGACACCTATTAGGTGTCAGCTTGTTATAATATAAAGGTGAATGCAAGAAATTATTCCTGCGTTAACTCGATATGTGCTTTCTTTAAGTTTGCCGGTATCTCTAGCTTTTGTGGACATACCTTTACACATTTACCGCAATCTACACATCTGCTTGCATCTATGCCTGTTTTACATAGTAGGACGGTATATAACCATGCCTGTTCCGGTGTTCTTGCAAAGTCGTTCCAGCGTTTGAAAACCTGAGGTATATCAACACCTGCAGGACATGGCATACAGTAGTTGCAACCGGTACAACCGATATTAATAATAGACTCCCATGCTATCCTTGCTTTATCGTAGACTGCAAGATCCTCATCGGTTAAGACGTTGCATTTTGCAGTCTCAAAAATTCGTAGGCTATCCTCAAGCTGCTCCATAGTGGATGCACCGGATAATATAACGGTAACCTCCGGTTGGTCATAAAGCCACATAAATGACTTTTCGGCATCGCTAAGGTCGTCTCTCCAACCTTTAAATGCATCGGTTACAACCTGTGGTACATCGTTTGCAAGCATTCCACCGTGTAACGATTCCATACTTACAACAGGTATTCCTTTAGCAGATGCAAATCGCAACCCTTTTTGCCCAGCCTGATTAAACTTATCATAATAGTTATACTGCATCATAATAAGATCCCAGTCGTAATGAGCTACAACTTTTTCGAAATGTTTGTTTTCACCATGTATCGATGCCGCTATATAGCTTATCTTGCCACTCTTTTTTAGGTTCTCCATAAAGCCAATCGCATCTAATTTAACTGTTTTCTCCCAGTTAAACTCGTATAGATTATGTAAAAAATATACATCTATATGATCCACCTGTAGGCGCTCTATCTCCTCAAGATAGTATTTTTCCAGATCATCCTTTTTTTCTACAAGCGACATCGGAAGTTTTGTTGCCAGTAGAACTTTTTCACGATAACCATCCTTTAGTGCCTTGCCTACAACTTCCTCGCTACCGGGGTAAAAATATGCTGTATCAATATAGTTTACACCACTATCAATAGCCTTTCTGATTAGTTCAATAGCCTTAGGTTCATCGATGATTTCATTACCCTTTTCGTCCTTGAGTGAGGGGAGTCTCATACATCCAAGTCCATAGCGAGATACCTTTTTTCCGTCGTGCTTAAAATCAACATACTGCATAAATTTACCATCCCTTCAATAAATTATATCTAGTTGTACATCTCCATATATTCCCCATGTGCCTCTATCATCTCGTCGCACATTTTGACAATATCGTCTAATGATAACTCGGCTGCGGTGTGCGGGTCAAACATTGCAGCACGATATATATCCTCTCTTTTTTTTGTTACCGCTGCTTCTATAGTCATAAGTTGACAGTTTATATTCGTCATATTAAGTGATGCAAGTTGTACCGGAAGCCTGCCGACGGGCTGTGGTGTTATTCCGGCTTTATCTACAATACAGGGCACCTCTACGCATGCATCTGCCACAAGGTTATCTATAAGGCCTTTGTTTATAACGTTTGCACCTATTTTATAGGGGTCGCCTGTTGTAAGCGCAGACATAATATATGATGCATACTCGAAAGTTCGTTCATGCGTTACCTCACCGTTTTTAAGAATTTCCTCACGCTGGGATTCCCATTTTTCTATCTGGGTTACACAGCGGCGAGGGTACTCATCTAACGGTATGTTATACCAATCGATAAGCTGTGGGTAGTTAGATTTAATGAAGTAAGGATTATACTCAGCATTATGCTCGCTTGATTCGGTACAGTAGTAGCCAAACGTCTTCATATACTCATAGCGTACCATGTCGTTATGCTTTTCGATTAGATTTTTTTCGGCAGCACGTTTTTTTATTTCGGGGTATAAATCGTTACCGGCACTATCCTTAATAGATAGTAACCAACCCATATGATTTATTCCTGCTATAAGCTCCTGCCGGTCCTCTAGCTTATCCTCCATGCCAACGGCCTTTAACAGATGCTCGCTACACACCTGTACACTATGACATAGGCCTATTGTTTTTACATTGGTGTAGCGCTGCATATAACCTGTAAGTATGGACATGGGGTTTGTGTAGTTAAGCAGCCAGGCATCAGGACATACCTCTATAATATCATCGGCAAATCCCTGCATTACCGGTATTGTACGCAGTCCACGCATTATACCACCAATTCCGAGTGTATCTGCAATTGTCTGGCGTAGTCCGTATTTTTTTGGTATCTCAAAATCTATGAATGTGCAGGGTTTATAGCCCCCAACCTGTATAGCGTTAACAATAAAGTTGGCGCCTTTTAATGCCTCTTTACGATTTTCCACGCCACAATATTTTAGTATCGTGGCCTTGCTATCGTTAATATTTTTGTTTATCGCCGATATAATAATATAGGATTCCTCTAATCGCTTTTCATCGATGTCATATAGGGCGATTGTCGCATTACATAGTGACTCGGTACACAGGCAATCTCCCAAAACATTTTTTGCAAAAACAGTACTTCCGGCACCTAAAAATGTTATCCTCATACTACCCACCTTTTTATTATTTTACTTTTTTCGATAGCACCTTGTAGTTGATTAAATACAGCATAAAGCAGATAATTTAGCATTGCTTATATTATCCAATTGCATAGCTACCACATGTTAAAATTATACATTATATACTCAATAGTGTCAATAAAATTATATATAATTAACAGCGTGCTTGCTATACTTTTAGTATGTTAAATAATTTTTGCAGCTACCTTGTTTGTGTATTTTTATAACCATTTATCGAGAACGAAGAATAGCTTTAGTTTTATATAAAAAGGAAGGGCATAACCTGCCCTTCCTTTAATTTGTGTAGAATAATGTCACTCCACAATATTGCCTACTATCGGAAGATCCATCTCCCTACCATCAGCATGTGGGAATACATCGGTAATATCGGTGCCTGCCATCTGCCCACCGTGCTCGCCGGACGACCACTGCGGATTGTCGGTAACGTCATAAACGACACCGTTAATAGCAACGTAAGCCTTTGCTCCATCCTTACCGTTGTATTGTGCTAACTCGTCAATAGTTAAGTCCATTGTTTGTGCTGTGTCTTCGCTTGCCGGCTCCTCCTCTGCCTGATCCTCTACTGCTGGCTCTGGCTCCTCGGTTTCGGTTACAGCAGGGCTGGTTTGTGGCTCTTCGGTGGCCGGTTCGGTTGAACATGATACAAATGCAAACGATGCCAAGATGATAAATGCGAGTAATAACTTTTTCATATGTTACTCCTTTAAAACTTATTATTGGGTAGATACATTATACCACGAATGGCTTAACTATTCCATTTGCGTATATACAGTTTTCTGCCCAAAAGCAACCTTTTTTTTTACTATTTGTATGATATAGCCAAACTGCACACACTCCGTACAGTTTGGCTATTAAAAATTTATCTAGCTTTGTTGTAATGCACAATAGAGAAACTACGACTTTACAAACTTGTGTTATTAGATAGTATGGTAAGCACAACGATACATTTTTGATTAGATGGTTAGTATTGCTGCCTCGAAGGGTCGTAATAGTGTTTTTGGTGCATCGGGATAGTTGGAAAGAGTAAGCTGTTTTGCACAGTTAAGGTCAAAGTCAATTTTAAGTGGTGTAGCAGTAAAATTGACTACGACAAGTAATTTGTTATCCTGATAGCTACGGGTATAAACAAAAACATCTCCTTGCTGGGGGTGCTCAGTAAAGTCGCCCAAAGCCATGGCCTTGTTTGTCTTTCTTAATGCAATAAGTTTACGGTAGTGTGAAAACACACTGCTATCGTCCTCTATCTGGACATCTGCGTTAATTGTTTTATAGTTGGGGTTTACCGGCTGCCATGTGTGTGTAGCAGAAGAAAAACCTGCATTTTTCTCGTTATTCCACTGCATCGGGGTGCGGGAGTGGGCTCGGCTTATCTTGTTAAGCACCGCCAT
>CAYJKW010000040.1:7820-19350 GCA_964370765.1 uncultured Oscillospiraceae bacterium | reverse complement strand
TGTAATGTACGAAAATTTCAACTTTAAGTTGTTATTTAAAAGTGCTTGGCTACTTATTTTTATACTACCTATATTGCTGTGCATGGATTATTTTTTGTACTGGCAGCTACGTGCATTGCCGGATGATGACATGTATGTAGATATTGTGCGTAATGTGCAGTGGATTGCTGTATCCGCAACAATTGCCTGCATGTTACTTGTTGCTGTTGTAGTTATTGTGACGATGCAAAAAGCAAACCAACTTAAACAGCTACAGTATTCCGATGAGCTAATACGAAGGTTTTATGTGCCGATAAATAGTATGATAGGCATATCCAACCTGCTTGCAAAGGACGAATCGCTTACAAGGAAACAACAGCTTGCCGTTAAGTCTATAGAGGATAGCGGACAAAGGATAAAGGGCTTTATGCGTGATATGGACGAATATAGCCGCCTTAGCAAGGGGCTTGTAAGCCTTAATTCACATGCCTTTTCGTTACATGATATTGTACAGGCAGTTGTCGACCGTATAGACAGTATAAGTGCAAAGAAAGATATCATTCTTATAAATTCAGTGCCTAAAAGCATAACTGTAAATGTGGATTCTGCAAGAGCACAGGAGATTGTAGAGAATATTATTGTCACCCTTATAAACTATACACGTAGAGGGTCAATAACTGTATCTGCTAAAACTAAAGGAATATATGCGGAGATAAAGGTAGTAGACGACGGTGTAGGTATAAACCGCCGAACAAAACGAATTATGTTCGAGCCGGTGTACGGTGCTAACAATATGTCCAACGGTCATTACAGCGGCACAGGGTTTTCTATGGCGATAGTAAACAAACTTGTAAAACTGCATAGAGGAAAAGTTTGGATTGGCGGATCTGACGATAGGCCGGTTACTGTTACATTTACACTGCTTAGGGATGATTATCTGCTAAGGGTGCCGGTTAAAAAGATTAATAAAATCAGCTACCTACGTGATATGGGAACAAGAATGGATATGCAGCTTAATGATTATTCCGATAAAAGAATACTGCTGTTAAAGCTTGAGTCGGCACATAAAAACACATTGCTATACCTACTGCAACAGGCACGCTTTAATGTAGATGCCCCTAATATCGAAAACTATAATGTAGATCAATACAATCTAACCGAGAGTTATGATCTTGTATTAATCGATGAGCTTTTCGGTGACGATGGTTTTAACATCTGCCAACGAATAAGGGAGAAATATAACTTTGTCGAGATGCCGGTATTAATGATGATGCCAAACGACCGGCAGGCAAATCTTGAGCGTGCATATAGGGTTGGCGTTAACGACTGTATAGACTACCTTGTAATGCCACAGCAACTAATAGCAAAGGTTAAGACCCTTATACAGGTTAAGACAGCATCGGAGGAGGTTTTGACATCACAGATGCAGATGTTGCAATCGCAGATACAGCCGCACTTTTTATACAACGCACTTAACGTGATAACACATCTATGTCTTGTAGATCCACAACGTGCCCATGATACCTTGCTTGATTTTAGCCAGTGTCTGCGTAGCAAATTTCAGTACTGGCGTAGCAACCATGCAATATCGGTAGCCGAGGAACTGGAGATCATAGAGTCATACCTAAGGGTAGAACAGGCAAGGTTTTCTGAGCGACTTCGATATAATATATCGGTAGAGGAAAAGGTAAAGGTATTTAAAATACCTGCACTTATTATCGAGCCACTTGTTGAAAATGCAGTAAAGCATGGCGTATCTAAAAGTGAAACAGGGGGTGTTGTAGGGCTAACTATAGAGATAAAGGATGACAGCCTTGTTGTAACGGTTACGGATAATGGTAATGGAATGTCTAACACTAGGTTAACGGCAATAGTAAATAAGAACCTGTCCGAGCTTGGTACCGGTGTAGGCAATGTGATACGGCGACTAAAGATTTATAATGGTAGCATAACTAATGTTAAAAGCACGTTGGGGCAGGGGACCGAGATAACATTTTCTATTCCGATTAACTGGAATCAAAATTTTAACAAGGAGGATGTCGCATAATGGAGATGCAGGCAATGATTATTGATGACGAGGAGCTTGCTATACAGACCTTAACCCGCCTTTTAGGTGGATACGACAATGTAAAGATAGTAGGCACATTTACCGATCCGCTAAAGGGGTTGGTTGAGGTGTTGTCACATAAGCCTACCGTGCTGTTTTTAGATATCGAGATGCCGGTGCTAAATGGTTTTGATGTGGCAAAACAGATATCACAAAGCGGTTGTGGAACAAAGGTCGTTTTTGTTACCGCCTACGATGAGTATGCACTACAGGCCTTTGAGGTTAACTCGCTGGATTATCTATTAAAGCCGGTAATGTCGTCACGATTAAAAAACACTATGGATAAATTAAGTAGCTCGGCCAATGTATCGGCACCGGAAAATGCTATCGAGGCAGCGATAAAGGCGACAAAGACAAAGCTTAATCGTATTCTGGTGCACGACGATGACCATATGGCTATTGTAAATCCGCTGGATATCCTGTTCTTCTCTGCCGAGGGTAACTATGTTAATATAGTTACCGAAAAGAAATCCTATGTCACTAAGGAGACCCTTAAATATTGGGAGGAAAGGATGACGGAATTTGATTTTTTTCGTTGTCATAAAAGCTTTCTTGTAAACCTTCATAAGATAGAAGAGATTCATCCGATGTTTAACAGTACCTATGATATTTCGATTGCAAACTACCCTGAAAAAATATCGGTAAGTCGGCGTTACGTTGCCGAACTAAAAAAGCTTATAGGTATGTAGCCATTCCTTTTATCTGCATTTTAGTGCATCATAACCGTTTTTTTAGTTGTCTTATCTAATAAACAACAAGATAAGCTGATTAGATGTTAATATAATATACAGCTAACTAGCTTTAATTTGAGGTGTTATTATGTTTTATGTAAACGGTAAACCATTTTTTTCATTTGGAGGACAGCTACACAACTCGTCTTCCTATAATAAGGAAGATATAGAGCGTGCAATGCCGGCGCTAAAATTAATAAAGGCTAACACATTTGCAGCACCCATTATGTGGGAGTGCATAGAGGCGCAAAAGGGAGTATATGACTTTACTCAGCTGCATAACATTATTGAGGTTGCGAGAGAAAACGATCTTAAGGTTGTAATATTATGGTTCGGCAGCTGGAAAAACGGGGCATCACACTATGTGCCGGAATGGATAAAGACCGATAGATCACGATTTATACACAGCTATGAGGGCAATAAGATAAACTGTCTATCACCACTGTGTGAGGATAATCTGAAGGACGATTGCAATGCGCTTTGTGCAGTGGCGAAGGAGATTTTGCGTATTGATGCACAACATAAAACTGTTATTGCACTACAGATAAATAACGAGCCCGGTATAATAGGTGCTGATAGGGACTATTCGCCGGCCGCCGAGCAGCTGTTTAACTCCCCGTTACCACAGGATGTTATAACATGGTTAAACGAAGGCGGTTGCGGTGAAATAGGTGATGTATGGGAGGAAAATTCAAAAAGCACAGCCGACTGGCATTCGGCATTTGGCCTTAAGGGTGGTGAGTACTTTAGTGCATACCACTTTGCAATCTACCACGAGAAAATTGCAAAAAAGGCACGGATTATATATGATATACCACTGTATACGAATGTCTGGCTTAACGATATGTACTGGAGAATAGCTGCAAGTAGCTACCCGTCTGGCGGGGCTACCGCAAATACCATAGCTATGTGGAGATGGTTTGCGCCGTCCCTTAACTGCATCGCCCCCGATATCTATGTGGGCAATCCGCAACGGTACGAAAAGGTTGTGGATAGTTATGATCGTAATGATAATCCGCTTTATGTACCGGAGTCATCGCTATCAAGCATGGGCGGAATAAATATGTTTACTGCAATATGCCGTAAAAGTTGTATTGGGTTTCATACGTTTGGAATCGATTCGCTCATAAACGCAGCCGGAAACCTTGAGCCATCGGTTGCAGATGATTTTGTTAAAAGCATGCAGATTGTAGGCAATGCACTGCCTCTTTTTGCGAAGCGCAGGGGGGAGATAATTCCAATCATACAGCAGGAGGCATCGGTAAACGATGTGTTAGATCTTGGTGACTATATCGGTGTTGTTAACTATACAATGCGCCATGGCAAGCCGGACCCGGGGCTTGCATGGTTTGACACAAGCCACTGTGTGCTAAGGCCGGAACAGGCGGGCAATATTAATACCCGTGGGCGAGGGTTTATTAATATTGTAGATAAGAATGAGTTTTATGTAGCCGGTGCCGGATTTAGATTGCTACTAATTCCGAAAACCGAGATGAAACAGATTACCACGAACTTTGCCTCAAACGACTGGATGCTAACCCGACAGTGGGACTATCTAAGTGTGGAGGAGGGCTATCTTGACGAGCAGGAAAGTTGGAACTGTATAAAACGCCGCAACGGCGACGAGACAGATAATGGTGTATGGGTAACCTATGATATAGGACTTGTGCGCATTAGGATGACTCCAATTAATTAAAACAACAGATAAGTAAATACACCTCGAAACAGCCTTGCTATCTCGAGGTGTATGCTTATTTTACTACCTTAACTAAAAACATCGGGGTGGTAGTATAGTTTATCTTTTCCTCCTCCGACCATACCTGTTGCCAAATATCGGTAAATGTCATTATCGATTCAACGCCCATGGCGGATATAACATCTACGTCCCAGTTTGGCCGATATACACTACTTAACGGTAGGCGGCTTGCAATACTTTCCATCTGATCTATATCGGTTCCCTCGTAAAAATCCTCAACACCGTGTTTTGCCGCGCGTTCTCGATCACTGTTGTAGGCACTGCGCTTTTCGTCGTCGGTCAGATAACAATACCAGTTTGCATCAAAGTTAAGCAACGTGCCACCTTTTTTTAGAACCCTTACCCAATGGCCGTAGGCTTTTATTGGATGTTCAAGATTCCAGGTAAGGTTTCTTGTAACGATTAGATCAAAGCTGTTGTCGGGAAATGTTAGTTTTTCGGCGTCCATGGCCATAAAATCAATACTGCCTGCCACTGTGCCGGCGTTACGCCTTGCCTCGCTTAACATATTGTCGGTAAAATCGACTGCTGTAACATTAAAACCGGCAGATGCAAGGATAATAGAAAAAAATCCCGGACCGGTACCAATATCTAATACCTTACAATCGCTAGTGGGCCTTGCAACTGTATGGCTAAGGATGCAGTCAAGCCATCGCGTTGCCTGGTCGCTATTAAGCTCATCCTTGTTAACCTTGGAATACCCCTGTGATCGATCCTGCCAGTAGTCAACTATCTCGCTTTTTAACATTACAACTCCTTTAGTGTGGTTTTATTTTTGAATACAGATGGTAAATTCATCAATTACAATCTGTTCGGTATTATCACTATCGGTGAATTTTGTGTAGCTGGGAATGGTATAGATAGAACTTACTCTGTTGTTAAGAAAAAACTCCATATCCCATCGTGGGCGCTCCTGTTTGCTTAGTGGAAGCTTTTTTGCTATATCGCTCATCTTAGCAGGATCAATCCCCTTCATATATTGTGGGGTGTGCACATCATTAAACTCAGGGTTGCTGCGGTGCTGTTTGTAGGTGTCGTTATAGTGGTGTAGGTAATGGTTGCCGTCAAAAACAACTATCTTTCCACCAGGCTTTAGTATTCTAAGCCACTCTTTATATGCACATTGAGGCGACTCAAGGTTCCATACAAGATTTCGACTTACTATTACATCAAACGATTCATCGTCAAAATCGGTGTTTTGTGCATCGCATCTTGCCGAATTAAAGATGTAGCCCTCACCCTGTACGTTAAGCTTTGCTTGGTCGAGCATACCTTGGGAATAATCGCTAAACGTTACACAATGCCCCATCTTACAAAGCAGAATTCCAAGGAATCCCGGCCCACAGCCTATATCAAGACAGCAAAGTTCTTTTTTTGTGGGTAGTAGGTCGGAAAGTCGTTTTGACCATATGTGTGCATCAATACCGCTAAGTTCGGCAGCGCTTTTTTCGGAATATCCCGGTGCCCTTTTATCCCAGTAATCCTTTATATTATCAAGCTCTTTCATAAATCACCACTAAATTGTATAAGTAAAGTTTATATTTTACACATTAACATACAGATATCGTTTTGTCAAATTATCTATACGACTTAAACATTAATTGTGAAAGTAAACTAATCATTTGGTGCTCCTGGAATTGAATCGGTTTAACTGGCGGAAAAGTGCCTGAAATTGATGTAGAAATTACATGCTGGTTTTTGTAATATATTATAAAAACAAAATCTTGATTTTCTTCTGAACAGTTCGATTAGTAACAAATAGCACATCAATACAGCCTGTCAGTTGTGCAAAACAACGTAATAGTAAACACGGTGAAGTAGACGTATATTATACAATAAATATAAACTAAAAAATTGCACTTGATTTTTTTAGTTCAAGGTGATAACATATTCGCATGAGGTTAATTGTTACACTAAATAGATTAATTAATTATTGCTGTTGAAAGGGTGGTGGCGCTAATGCTAGAATATCCAAAGATGAACGAGGATATGCTAAAACAGGTAAACGAGTTGCTAGGTAAAGAGATTAGTGATGAAGACATGAAACTTTACAAGGCGGTTATAAATATCATAGGAAAAGAGCTGGTAGACTCGGAATATTGGCCATGGCTCCTTGCTCATAAGATGTCACCGGATGGATGTAAGGTATTGTTATCGCTACCGGACGAAGATTGGACTGCGGAATGTGGCGACAACGGAGTGTCGGATAAATTTGTTGAAAAGGTTCAAAAGCAGTACGGACTATCGCCTGAGTTTATTCGCAAGCAGGTTGAGGAATCCTACTATAGCGGGGATATATTTGCAGTAGGGAAAAGAGGCCCAAGGGTAACAGTAGGCCGTGGACATTGGATTGACCTACAGCACAGCCACAGGTGGATAGAGCGTAACGGCCCGGCATACTACAGGGTTATAGGCATAATGGTAGAGCAGGAATTCTCCCCTCTAATGGAAAAGGCTACCGACCAGCGCCTTAAAGATGGCAAGGCAAGCTCTGCACGTGTAGTGCCTAAATATGACACGGTAAAGGATATACCGGGGCTACTTCCGGCAGAGAACTATATGGAGATGCTAAAAACCCGAAAGATAATTGCCCGTAACAGCTGTGCATGTAGATTACGTTATCCGGAATACAATCAGGATGTCGGCGTATGTTTTGCAGCAAATACACTTGGGCAGTATTCGATAGATATGGGGGCCGGCGTAGAGATGACTGCCGATGAGGTGATGGATTACCTACGCAAGGCAGGCAAAAAAGAACCCTTCTTCTCGATGCAGAAAAATACAGATGATATAAATTCACTGGGAGAGATATTCTGTAACTGCACACCAAATGCATGTGCAACCGTACGGCACACCGTACTTACCGGTGGTACACATAAGATATGGGATTACTATAGTCGCTCACGCTTTAGAGCCGAGATAGATATTGAAAAATGTATTCATTGTAATATCTGTGTTAAGAAAAGATGCCTTGTAGAGGCAATACAGATGAAGTACTACCGTGAACTTGGTCGAGAAGATATCTATGTAAACGAAGAGCAATGCCTTGGCTGTGGCTGTTGTGTTGAAACATGTCCGACCGGCGCTTTAAAGATGAAACTTGTAGATCCACCGGAAGCCCTTTTAGGCTATGCCAAAGATTATGACGGTAACTATATTATGCCACAAGAGAAGAAAGTTGACGTGATGGATAAAGAAAAAACATCGTTTTTAGAATAACTAAAGGAGCAAAACTATGCTTACATATCCTAAGATGAGCGAGGAGCTACTCGCCGAGGTAAATAAAATCCTAGGCAAGGAGATAAGCGATGAGGAGATGAAACTTTATCGAGCAGTTATTAACACAATCGCAGAGGAACTGGTTGATTCTAAATACTGGCCATGGCTGCTTGCCCACAAGATGACAGCGGACGGATGTAAGGTGCTTTTAGCACTTCCGGACGAGGACTGGCTACCGGAATACGGTGAAAAGGGTGTTTCGGATAAATTTGTGGAAAGGGTTCAAAAGGAGCACGGGCTATCGACGGAGTTTATCCGCCAACAGGTTGAGGATTCCTACTACAACGGAGATGTATTTTCGTTAGGGAAAAAAGGACCGCATGTAACCGATAGCCGTGGGCACTGGATAGACCTACAGAACAGCAAACGTTGGTATGAGCGCAACGGTGAAGGCTTTTATAAAATTATAGGCCTTATGGTCGAGGAGGAGTTTTCACCACTACAGGAAAAAGCCGCCAGCGACCGCTGGAAACTTGGTAAAGGCAGTGTATGTCGAATAGTTCCTAAATATGATACGGTAAAGGATATACCGGGGCTACTGCCGGCCGAAAATTATCTTGAAATGCTAAAATCACGAGAGGTACTCTCACAAAATCAATGTGCATGCCGTATTCGCCATATGGAATATGAGCAGGACTGCGGGGTATGTCTTTCGGCCAACAGACTTGCAAAATATGCAATTGATATGGAGCTTGGGGAGGAAATTAGCTGGGAAGATGCTATGGAATATCTACGAAAAGCCAGCAAAAAAGAGGTTTTCTTCGGTATCCAGAAGAATAGTGATAGCTTAGATACACTGGGCGATGTTTTTTGTAACTGTACCCCGAATGCATGTGCGGTTGTGCGACATACAGCGGTAACCGGTGGCAAACATAAGGTATGGGATTACTATAACAAATCACGCTTTAGAGCCGAGATAGATATTGATAAATGTATACATTGCAATATATGTGTTAAGAAAAGATGCCTGTTTGAGGCGATACAGATGAAATATTATCGCAACCTTGGGCGTGAGGATATCTATGTTAACGAGGATCAATGCATGGGATGCGGTTGCTGTGTTGAAACCTGCCCTACCGGTGCATTAAAGATGAAACTTGTAGATCCGCCAGAAGCACTTTTAGGTTATGCCAAAGATTACGACGGCAATTATATAAAACCGGACGATGTGCCTGTGGAGGGGCAAGGTGGCATACCTAAACTAAAGAAAACGTTTTTAGATTAATTAGGAGGAAGTTACAATGAAAAAACTGTTAGCATTATTGTTGGCCCTAGCTATGGCTGCAACTTTTGCATCATGCGCAAGTAATCCGGCACCCCCAGTAGAAGAATCGGACTCAACAACAGAAGCACCGGATGCAGAGGAACCGGCATCAGATGGCGAAACTACAGAGGTAAATGTAACCTTTACATCACAAAATGATCAGTATGTTGCACTTTTTAATCAGTACAACTCCGAACAATCAGAGATATTTGTAAACTTTGAGGTTTTACCTGACCAACAGTTTGGTACAATCGCAAACGAGACAATGGGTACAGCAGACGGCCCTGATCTATGCTGGGGTACAATACGTACCGAGATGTGGGCGATGGCCGGCATGTTAGAGCCGCTTGATGCCTATGTAGAGCGTGATAGCTTTGATCTAACCCAGTACTATGATTTTGCTGTGGAGCAGAACTAT
Source organism: uncultured Oscillospiraceae bacterium (assembly GCA_964370765.1). GTDB lineage: Bacteria > Bacillota > Clostridia > Oscillospirales > Ruminococcaceae > CAYJBH01. Next base: position 9,816 of record CAYJKW010000040.1, on the reverse strand, counting down.
ATCGATGGCCAGCTTTACGGATTACCAAAGGGCGTTGACTCCTACAGCCTTGCTATAAACAAGACTGTATTTGAAAAATATGGTGTAGAGTATCCGACAGAGGGTCCCTGGACATGGAACGATGTAGATGCGCTTACCCGTGAGCTTGGTGATGCTATTGCGGCAGAGGGTGGCCCGGAATATGCAATGGCCCTACATATGACAGATTCACCTCACGTACTTGTACCTATTATGGTAGGTAACGGTGCACCGCTATTCAATGAGGATGGCACAATTGGTCTAAATACACCGGAAGCCGCCGAGACGCTATCTATATTTGCCAACCTTGTAGCCGAAGGCTATGCGGCAGACCTTGCCACAATTACCGAGACAAAGGCAGTTAACCTACTTGCAGGTAACCTTGCCGGTATAGCAAGCATGGCATCCTTCCCAAGTTCACTTGGCGACCTACATAACAGCGGCAACACCGATAGCATTATCCTAATGCCTTGGCCGCTTGGCCCCACCTCCGGCGATAACAAGCTTGTTAACTATGTTACTAACAACTATGTAATGAACAGCGGCTCCGAGGTTAAGGATGCAGCTTGGGAGGTTCTAAAATACATGTCCGGCACCGAGGGTGATGCCCTTGTAACCAGCATGGGTGCACACTTCCCTGCACGTATCGAGAATGCAGAGGTATGGGCTACAAGCTTTGATACAAGCCTTGATTACACCATCCTTTCGGAGCAGGTTAAAAACTACAATGTAGTTACACTACCGGCAAACCAACTTGGCTGGATTGTGCAGATAGGCACCGACCTACGCCCGATATTCGAGAGCGGTATGCCTGTTGAGGAGGCACTTACAAACCTAGAGACAAATGTAAACGCAATACTACAAGGCTAAGTTAAAACTTATTATCAGTGGCCTTTGTAAAAGCATACCACTACAAAGGCCATCGATATATCTAAATTAAATTAAGTTAACCCTATGAGGACGCAACAATATGGAAGCTATCAAGACTATGAATAACGTTACATCCGTAAAGGCGAAATCAGATACAAAGGATAAAAAGAAGGTTTTAGGGGTAAGCATAGAGGCTTTTCGTGAGGAAAGGGCAGCATGGCTGTTTTTACTACCGATGCTTTTAGGGCTGGGAATATTTTTCTTCTACCCGTTTGTACAGAATATTATCGACAGCTTTTACTATGGCGAACAGCTTATGATGCCGGAGTTTGTCGGCTTTGATAACTATATAAAGCTGTTTCAGGATGAGGTTTTTTTACGCACGGTTATAAACTCGTTTATCTATGTTATCGTAACGGTGCCCATTATTATGGCTCTCGGTATAGCGCTATCTGTCTTTCTACATAAAAAGATCAAGGGTAGTGGGCTATACAGAACGCTTATCTTTTTCCCACTTGTTACAACATCTGCCGCCGTTGCAATGGTTTGGCGCTGGCTACTTAATACCAACTACGGTATTGTTAATGCCATGCTAAATGCAATTGGCCTTGGTGGCCAACCATGGCTAACCGAGCCAACCCTCGCATTTATATCATGTTGTATAGTTATTATCTGGTCTTCGGTAAGCTACCAGACGATTATCCTTCTTGCCGGCCTTCAGAACATCTCCCCTTCCTACTATGAGGCAGCAGAGATAGACGGTGCAACTAGCTCGCAACAGTTCTTCCGCATTACCCTACCGCTACTTACACCCACACTCTATTTTGTGCTTACCGTTATAGTAATCGCTATGTTTAAGCAGTTTGAGATCGTGTATATGCTTGTTCCGGCAGATGCTTATAACACTATTACACCGCAGATAGAGGCAACACGAACTATCGTTCGTTATTTCTATGATATAGCCTTCCGCGATGCTACTATCCAGTTTGGCTATCCATCCGCCGTGGCTATGGGGCTGTTTGTAATTATTCTTGTAGTTACACTTGTGCAGAATAAGATTCAGAAAAAATGGGTTTATCAGGATTAAGAAAGGGGAGAAAAGATGAGA
>CAYJKW010000040.1:3318-7720 GCA_964370765.1 uncultured Oscillospiraceae bacterium | reverse complement strand
TAAGATTCAGAAAAAATGGGTTTATCAGGATTAAGAAAGGGGAGAAAAGATGAGAGAAAAAGGCAAGCCTTTGGCCTATGTGGTTTTAACACTGGCCGCAGTTATATTCGCATTCCCCTTTGTATGGATGGTTAACTCCTCCCTTATGAGTACCCCCGAAACGATGACAATTCCGGTAACACTAATCCCGGCAGAGCTACAGTGGGAGAACTACTCCTTTATACTGGAGCGGTTTCCGGTATGGCGTTGGTATATTAACTCAATAACCGTTATGATTGGTATGGTAGCCGGCCAGATAATATTCCCATCCCTTGCGGCATTTGCCTTTGCAAGGCTTAACTTTAGGGGTAAGGATATTGTGTTTATTCTATTCCTATCGCTTATGATGGTGCCGGAGCAGATATTTATCATGCCACGTTACTACCTACTACAGGGATTTGGCTTAGATAACAGCCTAATTGCACTATTCCTACCAAAAATTTGGTCGGTGTTTGCAGTGTTTATGCTACGCCAGTTCTTTATGGGGCTACCCAAGGAGCTGGACGAGGCCGCCAAGATAGACGGTTGTGGATACTTTACAATCTATTCACGCATACTTATGCCGCTACTTAAAGGGCCGCTGGTATCGCTTGCTATCCTTGCAGGCCTTGCCGCATGGAAAGACCTACTATGGCCAATTATTATGATTCGTGAAAACGAGCTAAAAACTGTTATTGCAGGCCTTGCTGTAGTTCAGGATGCTTATGGCTCCCAGTTTAACTACACAATGGTAGCCGGTGTTCTGGGTTCCTTTGCCATTATTATCGTGTTCTTCCTACTACAAAAACAGATTGTACGAGGAATTGCACAGGAGGGCATTAAAGGCTAGGCTAAAATAAAAAAACCGATACCGAACCTACTATAGTGGGTTCGGTATTACAATAAAGAATAGGAGGAGGCGGGCAACCGCCAAGACATTATGGTTGATAGTACTATTAAATATGAGTTTATGACAAAAGAAATGCAGGCCAACGTAGCAAAGATAATACTGGCCGATATTTCACCGCTTCACAAACAGGTTGCAACTAATATTGCAGAATCACTCGGTACATCGGAGTTTGCACCATGGATTATAGCCGCAAAGCTATCGGAGGATGGATGTAAGGTGCTACTTGAGCTACCGGACGAGGGGTTTGAGGAATCGTTCGAGGATTTTGGTGTATCGGATAAATTTGTTAAACGTGTTGCCGAGAAATACGGCTTTACCGAGCAGTTTGTAAGGGATCAGTTGCGTGACAGCGCCGGTGACGGCGAGATACTTTGGGATAGTGCAAAGGGTGGCTACTACCACCCCTCACGCGGGCTTTGGGTAGATTGCCAGATGGGTAAACATATACGAAAAAAGCTCGGCGATGAGATGTACGATGCCTTTCAGCGAGTTGTGCGCATGATGGCCGACCAGGAAAACTGGAAAGCGGCACTCGGACGTTTTAAAGAACGCCTCGAGAAAGGTGTGCCGATGGCCGATGCACGCATAGTGCCACGCTATGATTCGGTTAAGGATAACCCAAATCTACACCCAGCCGAGGATATTACAAAGATACTTGCGGCAAAAAAGAACTTTGCACTAGCAGAATGTCCATGCCGCATTAGAAACCCGGAGGCGGATATAGATTGGGACTTAGAGGTATGCGCCGCATCGGATGAGTATGCAGACCTACTTGTTAGGCATAACCATGCATACGAGATTACAAGGGAAGATCTGTTTAATAAGCTACAGGAATCCGGCCGTAAGATACCTATGTGCCACATTAAAGGGTTTAACGGCCTAGACCCTGCGAAGTATGGTAATGTGCACTGTAACTGCCACCAGTATGCCTGTGCTGTAGGTAGGCATACCGTACGCACCGGCGGCGAGTTTAAAACCTGGCAGGTACTGCAAAAATCCCGCTACAGGGCTGTAATAGATGAAACAAAGTGTGTAGGATGTAAAAAATGTATGAAGGACCGTTGCATGTTTGATGCAATCCTGCCCTACTATTACAAATCGGTAGGCAAGGAGCTGTTATACATATTTGAAACCCAGTGCATGGGCTGTGGATGCTGTGTAGAAACCTGCCCTACCGGAGCAATTCGTATGGAATGTGTAGACCCTGTGGAGGCGTTACTAGGCTACAACTACGATGCTAAGGGTGATCCAATATTTAAAAAACCTGAACTATCTGAAGATGAGATGAGAAAACAGATGATAGTGGATTTCTAAACTAAGCATAAAACCCCCTTTTTGTGATAGGTGTTTTACTCTATCATAAAGGGGGTTTTTAACTGAATAAAAACAAGCTGAAAATTGTTGATATGCTAAATTTTTAGCTGCCTGATAATCCGGAGGAATTATAAAGTTTTCTCCTGCATTATCGCTGGCTTTATATCTATAACCCTTGTGCCATTTAGGCAATCAAGGCCGTTTACCATTATAATACCTTTTTTGACATCTACCATTACTATATCTAAAACAGCGACCCCTATGGGGTTGGGGCGGTGGGGTGTCCTAAGCGAAAATGCGCCTAAAAGTTGCGGGCAATCAGCAGGCCTTTTAGCCTTGTGCTTTTCTTCACTATCAAGCCAGTAAAGCACCATTATTTTTTGCTTTTTAACAAGTCCAAAACATTCTTTTGTAAATTCAGGGTATATGGTAATTGTACAGGTTGGTCCATCTGCCGAAATATTTCGTGGGCATTGTGTAATATCGGTGTAGGGAGTTTTAATCTCGCCTACAAAATTAAATTCGTTTTTCATCTTGTTCCTTTTAAAGTTGTTTTGTTATAACAGCCTGTTTAAAACATTGTTAGCTGGGTACTGTCTTGTGGCAGGTCATATATATAGCTAAAAATACACTTGTCGCCATACAGCATGTTGTTGTTTTTGCAAAAATCTTTTACCAAGCGTGCAATCTTTATGCTGTTGGGAGGTTTAAGTCCATATGCAGAACCGTATTTTTTCATATACTCACGCTTAATGCCGGGAAAGTGTTCATCTAATTTCTTGTAATAATATTCCCTGTTGCCGTACCTTAATGTCATACCGATGCCAAATGTTAATATTCCATTAACCTGTGCCTCTTTACAGTAGTTTAGAATACCGTTAATGTTTTCTACGCTATCGTTAATAAACGGTAGGATAGGCGTTAGCCATACAATTGTGGGGATGCCGGCCTTTTTCATCTCGATTAAAACCTCAAGCCTTCTTTTAGTAGTGCATACATCAGGCTCTATTATTTTACATAGTTCCTCATCGTAGGTTGTTAGTGTCATCTGTACTACACATTTAGCTTTTTCGTTTATCTTTTTTAACAGGTCGATATCTCTTAAGATTAGGTCGGATTTTGTTAAAAGTGCAACGCCAAAGCCATGCTTGGCTATAACATCTAGGCACTTCCTTGTGTTTTGTAGCTCGGCCTCTAACGGTATATATGGGTCGGTCATTGATCCGGTGGTTAGCATACAAGTTTCTTGACGTCGTGCAAGCTCTTTGTCCAGTAAATCCACGGCATTTATCTTTACATCAATATCGTTAAAGGTGTATGTTTTACCATACACCTCGCTTCTTGAATCGCAGTAGATGCAACCATGACTACATCCGCGATATATGTTCATTACATTTTTTTTTGAAAGTATACTTTTTGCAACAATTTCGTTAATGGCACACCTCCGTTAAAACTTACCGCTTCTGCCGCTAAAGCCTCCGCCACTAAAGCTTCTGCCACCGCCGCCGCCACTGCCGCCACTGCCGCCCTTGGATATTCTTGTTCTAGTAGTGGTAGTATGGGTGTAGACATCCTCCTGGATGTGAATATTAGTCTCACCATGAGAAATGTATGCCTGCGCTGTCTGCTTTTGTACGCTTTTAAGCTTTTTCCGAAACGAATTAGCCATTACAGTCGCCATTACAAAACCTAGTAATAAAAACGGTGTGAATGATAATAAGGGGCCAAGCCACCCATACTTAATCTGATACTCTGTCTCCTTAAGGTAGGCATCAAATCCGCCATACCAGTCATCGTCCCCAAAATGGCTTAAAAACTCAGCTTCGACCGAATCCATTAACGATTCAGTTATTAACGAGTGTGCCTTGTCACCATATCTAAAATAGGTGTAGTCTCTGTCGTCCATGCTCAACACTAGCATAACACCATCTTTTTCGGCACCATACCCAAGGCCGTTATCGGCGTAAAACTGGGTCATCGTGTCTTCTATGTAGTAGTTTTCGGCTATTAGGTTGTAATCACTTACCGTCATAATATAGAACTCGACCTCATGCTCTGCAGATAGCTGAGCGGCCTTTTCGGTAAGCATGCTTTCTTCTTCGGTTGAAAGTATATCCGCAGCATCCATAACATTGGCAATCTCTAGCGATTCGATAGCCG
>CAYJKW010000040.1:0-3218 GCA_964370765.1 uncultured Oscillospiraceae bacterium | reverse complement strand
GAAAGTATATCCGCAGCATCCATAACATTGGCAATCTCTAGCGATTCGATAGCCGCCATTGATTGCTCATATGCCTCATACTCTCGATACATCGATTCCTCGGCCGAGAGGATGAATTGTTCAATAAAGCTTTTATAGTCCTCCCCACTTGATGCATAGTTATAATAAGCATACTCTGTCTCTTCGATTGCGTATTCAAAGGTGTAGAAGGTGTTATATAAAATATCATAGTAATAGGACTGTGGGTCTATTATAAGCAAAACGGCAGAGTTGCTAACGGGGTGGCCTACAGTACCGTTTATATAAAGCTCCTCCCCAACATCAAACAGATAATCGCTTTCGTCCATATCCGGTACGGTGTAAACATATACACCAACCTGGAATGTCTCCGATACTCGATATGCCTCCTGCTCAAGAAATGCACGCTCCTGCTCCGTTAGTAGCCCGGCATCGTCTATTATGTGTTGGTCCGAAAGGGCATGGGCCTGTATGCCACAGAAAAACAGCATGGCTACCGATGCTAATATTAATGCAAATAATTTATATTTCATACACCCTCCTACAGATTAACAATTAAATAGGTAATGAGCGCAGCTATAGAACCAAAAATTGGTGTAAAGGCGGCAACCAACCCCCAGTATTTAAGCCTTGAACAGGGAAGATCCCCTGCCATTTTACCCGTTTGGGCGTTCATTGCAAACAAAAACACCTTACCCCTAAACTTAGTGGTAAGCATCCAAACCGGTGCCATGGCATATCTAACATCGCCCCTTTGTAAAGTTATGTTGTTGCTAGTTTCTTTAACGGTTGTATATTTTACACTGTTACGTATTAACGACATGGCACTTTGCACCGATCTTTCGTCTGCGCGCGGGGTGCATTTGCTAACACTCACATCATATTTATCGGCAAGATATCCGGGCATATATGCGGTGGAAAAAGGTACCATTTCACTATAGTCGAACGGCTCGATAGATTCCATATATTCGTCCGGCATCTTGCTGGAGGAATCTACAGGCACATCGGCAAAAGCAATTGTGCCGGCTCTGCGTACATCATAATGCTCAGTGGTAGTTACCTTGTAGTTGCCGCTTGTTACGGTGGAGGAGTTACTTGCTTTATAGGTAACGTCGGCATTAACATTGCCATCAAACAGCCAAAACGGAACATATACGCCCTTTAGCTCCTCGATGTGTAGCTCGTTTGTAAAAACATTTGGCAATAAAAACTTGCCCTTGCAATGCTCTTTAAGTTTATTTTTTGCATCCTCTTTAGTAAGCCTAAACGGTATAATATAATCCGGCCGCAGCGAGCCTTCAAACTGCGCCGGTACAACCGTATTATTTCCGCAGTAATGGCAACTTGTTGCGGCTGTTGTAGCATCGCAGATAAGCTCGGCACCACAGGATGTACAGCTATAGCTACGCATCTGCGGTGCATCCTCCCCCCAATCGGCGCTAAGGGTGGATTGCCGCCAGTCGTTAGGCGCCTGCCGCTGTTGAGCGTTTTTTGGATCTATCTCGGCAACGGTAAAACTACTGGTGCAATGGTCACACTGTAGCATCGTGCTTTGCGCATCAAACCGTAGCGGTGCTGTACAGGATGGGCACTGGTAATTTTTCGTGTTTGTTTGCATGCTATATCCTCCATTGATTTGATATGGTTGCTTACCCTAAGCCCAAGGATCTTGCGCCGCAGGTTTTCTTATTCCTACCATAAGCAGGTTTTCCCATAAAAACCATTGCTCTGCCTTCTGGCGCAGCTTTACGGTGCGTTCGGTATCGGCACCGGAAGATTTTATAAGCAGTTTTGCGTAACCCTGCTCGGCATAGCTGTAAGGGTTTTCATATACAGTTATGGTATAGGGCGCCGTGGGGGCATAGTTGTTTTGAGGGCTACTTCCCTGCATATATGATCTTGGTAGATACTCACTCCCTACAAGCCTATCTCTTAAAAACTGTTTTTCGTAGGCCGATAACTCTTGTGGGCCCTTTAACGCATTTATCATCAGAATACCGGTATCGGCATCTATGGTATAGGCATGCATAGCAAGCACGGTTAGCGCCGCCGCCTCTTGCGGTGTTTTAAGCGCATACTCCGGCAATGCTTTTAGCTGTTCTACCGTAGTGGGAAGCTCTGCAAAAGAAAATGATTTACCGTTCATCATTACTACCTCGCATCTATATCTATTAATATTAAGCTGTAAACTGAACCATTAGCGTTACCAGTTTATCGATATCCGCCTTTGTTATCTGGTGGTGCAGGACAAAACGCATCTTTTCACCAAAAGCCGTTAGTATAAGTATCCCGTTCTGACGTAAAAACTCTGCAAGCTTCTCTTGATTAAGCTCTGTCGGTGCCGTTGCATATACTATATTAATATCGGGCTTGCCCAGAATGTTAAATCCTTTAACCGCCGAAAGCTGTTGTGCAAGATATTTCGCATTCTCGTTATCCTGCCCTATGCGGCCGGACATATCTCTTAACGCTATAATTCCGGCGGCGGCTATAACACCAACCTGCCGCAGGGCACCGCCCATGCGTTTACGGTTTTTTCTCGCCCTCTTAATAAAAGCTGTATCGCCACACAGCATAGAGCCGATGGGGGCACCAAGCCCTTTAGATAGGCAGAACATAACGCTATCACAGTAGGTTGTAATATCGCTAACCCTACAGCCCAGTGCCGCGGCGGCGTTAAATATCCTCGCACCATCCAGATGTACCGGCAGGTTTAGCTCCTTCGCCGTATCGTAGGCATCTTTCATGCTATCGAGCGAAACAGCGGTGCCGTTTGATAGTGCGTTTTCAAGGCAGACAAGCCCTGTAACCGCATCAAGCATGCTATCAGGGTCGTGATATAGGCGGCGAATATCCTCCCCGCGCAGTATATCACCGGGGCAGTTTGCGGTGCGTAGTGTTACCCCCGGAATAAGTGCCGCCGCCCCAAGCTCATGTTGTACCACATGAATATCCTCTGCACAGATAACCTCATCCGCCCTTCTTGTGTGTGTGAGTATCGAAAGCTGGTTACCAAAACTACCGGAGGGCACAAACACTGCCGCCTGCTTGCCGGTTACCTCTGCGGCAAGGCGCTCTAACTCTATTACCGTTTCATCATCCCCAAACACATCATCCCCTACTATAGCCTCGGCCATTGCACTGCGCATCTGTGGTGTGGGTTTTGTAACGGTATCGCTACGAAAATCTATGTAGTTCAT
>CAYJKW010000039.1:0-20156 GCA_964370765.1 uncultured Oscillospiraceae bacterium | reverse complement strand
TTGTTTAAACTATCCTCCTAATGTTTACCGAACACTCGGTAAGGATTATATTTTACCCTGCTAAACTCACCTCCCTTTTGATTTTTTAATTCAATGTACTGCGAAAAAATTCTCAATCAATTGTGTGTTATTTACTGAATTTATTTTATTGTAGTCTAATTTTTTATACATGTCAATACGTTTTTGCGAAAAAATTATCGTTATGAGAATTTTTTTGCAAAATGACAAAAAACTTCTTGCTATTCTGTTTAATACGTGATATAACTAATACAGGTAGCAAAAAAAGGACTGAGGTAGCTATGAACAATTTAAAAGAAATATTAAGTCTAGCTAAGATGTTAACAAAGACAATGGGGCCATTTTATAGAATAGTAGTTGCGGATACAGAGAAGTACCTTTTTGTCGAAAAAGCTATGGATGATGAGGTGTGTGTAGGCACACCGATAGATAATAATGAAAAGTTCTTCCTCGATAACGAGGATATGAAAAAGCTTCCGTTTGTTGTTAATTATAAATCACTTTCTGGAAACATGAGAAAGCTACGTTCCTCCACCTATTTCTTTAAGGATGAGAGTGGGGATATTCAATATATGCTTACCATAAGTTTAGTGGTTGATGAATTTATACGAATCCGTAACGCTATGGATGTTTTTACTAACGGAGCACAGCTGGAGCAGGAACTATCGGTATCGATAGACAGCCAACCGATGCTTAACATACCGATAGGCACCCTGATAACCGATGTTTTAAACGAGGGTTGCAAACGGTTTCGTACCACAATAGGCAGAATGAACAAGGAAGAAAAGAAGAGTATTCTGCGAGAGATGCACTCCCGAGGTGTGTTTTTGGTTAAGGGTGCGGTTACCGAGGTTGCGACCCAGCTCGATTACTCTGAGGCTACAATATATAGGTTTATAAAAACGATGGAAAACGAATAATTGACAAACAAAAATTTTTTTTATATAATTTGTAAAGAACATTAACAATTAAGGAGGTTAATAATGAAGGTTTTATCGACGGACAAAGCACCGGGCGCCATCGGTCCTTACTCACAAGGGTTCGAGGTTAACGGATTTATCTACACATCGGGCCAGATTCCGGTAAACCCGGAAAATGGAGAGGTGCCGGTAACAATATCTGAGCAGGCAGAGATTAGCTGTAAAAATGTTGGCGCTATACTAGAGTCAGCCGGTACAGATTTTACAAAGGTTTTTAAAACAACCTGTTTCCTAGCAGATATGAAGGATTTTGCTGCATTTAATGAGGTTTATGCAAAGTACTTTGTATCAAAACCTGCAAGGAGCTGTGTTGCCGTAAGGGAACTTCCAAAGGGTGTACTTTGCGAGATTGAAGCAATCGCAGTAAAATAGTAATAGCAAACAAAAGGGGCAAAAGCCCCTTTTTTGTTTGACGAAATAAAATAATTATGATAAAATTAAAATCGAGTATAAAAATGATGGAGGGGATAATGGTTGAAGAAAACAGCGCAAAAAGCAAGAATGCGCAACCTCCGGATTCTGATAAGAAAACCGCACTTTTAAATGTGACTAAGTCTTTTTTAAAGATAGGCCTTATAGGTTTTGGCGGGGGAAGTGCATTGATTCCGGTAATCGAAAAGGAAGTATGTGAGGATAACAAGTACATTGACCCGGACGAGTACAACAACTTTACCGTTATAAGCAACATAACTCCCGGTGCGTTGCCGGTTAAGCTAGGCGCACTTATAGGGCATGATATGGCTGGTAAAACAGGAATGTTTATTGCAGCATTGCTTACATCAATTCCTGGTGTGTTTATAACATTAGGTCTGCTTGCACTACTTGATATATTGGGAGATTCAGCAATACATATTATCGAGCAGGCGGCAATAGGAATATCGGTTTTTATTATATTTTTACTTGTCTGCTACATAACTAAGGTTATGAAGGATAGTCTAAAGCAGAATTTCATTAAACCTGCGGTTATACTTATGATAACCACACTTATACTAACTTTTGGTAAGGAGATCAGGGCGTCATTTACTCGACTTGGCATTGAAAACGCATTTACCCAGACAACGCCAATCTTTGATATATCGACGATAAATGTACTTATACTTTTGTTTTTCTTTATTTTTTTTACCGGTGGTCGCCTAAAAGGGCCACGCATAGTAGTTGCACTTGCTCTTGGTGCTTTATATGTGCTAATGTTTGGATCAATGTCAATAATAAACCTTGGAATAGGCAATACTATTATTCAGGTGCTGATGTTGGTTGTAGCCATATTTATGCTTATATATGACTCAAAAAAAGATGTAGGCGAGTCAACAAAACTTTATATAGACTGGAAGGGTGCAACCGAAAGAAGCCTACCGTTTATAATAGCGACTGGAATTGTTTTTGTAATCTGCTTCATTATTAGTAGCGATAACCTTTTGTTTTTTGTGTTAAACGGTGTAGTCTCTACCGGTACAAGCTTTGGAGGAGGCGAGGCCTACCTTACCGTTGCAGATGGCATTTTTGTAGAGCCGGGAATTATCAGCAGCACCGAGTTTTATAGCAGGGTTTTACCAATTGCCAATGCACTACCGGGGTCAATTCTTGTTAAGATACTGGCTGGAATAGGTTTTTTACTTGGCTTTGAGGTGTCGATGCCATTTGCATTTTTAATGGGTGCGCTTGGACTTATGGTTGCAACCATGACAAGCTGTGTTATCTGTATCTACATAGCCGAAATTTATAAAGCTTTTAGCAATCTCAGCATATTTAAAGTTTTAAAGCTGTGGGTGTTGCCGGTAATATGTGGGCTACTGCTTTCAACCATTCTTTCCATGCTAAACGAGGTGTTCCATATTTCTACTGCAAATAATATGTCGATATTGCCGATGTTTGCATTGATTATTGCTATATATCTTATGGTTCACTTTCTACATAAGAAGTTTCACCTTAACGATGTGTTTTTAATCTTACTTTCGGCTGTTACAAGTATAGTTGGTGTAACAATTTTGTAACAGTTTCGCGAAAAAAGCCTGCCGTACAAAATATATGTCGGCAGGCTTTTTTATTAGAAAAACAACGATACGGTGCTTAACAATACGCATTAGCGTACCGAGGAGGATAAGCACCGTATCTTATGAGGAGTAAATACATTTCGTATTCCTGTAACCAAATTGTAACACTTTTGTAACCGTTTGTCAACAGGTTTCTTCAAAATTTTCTATTTATTTTTAATATAATTTTAGTTTAGTTTTGTATGTAATTCAAATAAGATATATGCATTATAGTTGGCTGTTGCTGTAAAGCTTGTTATTCTTTGTTAAATACATATAGTAGATAATGCATAAAATTATCTGGATAAACGTTGCAAGTGGTGTTGCAAGCCCTACAATAAATAACGATGTAGGGGTTATTAGGCTAAAAAGGTAAACGAAGGTTATTCTTATTGCGATAGCGCCAAACACGCCCTGCACCATAACAAACATCGATTTTCCGTAGCCGCTAAAATATCCGGTCATACTAAACATAAATGGAACCAGTAGGGTATCAATAGAGTATGCTCTTAGATAGTCTTTGGCTGTTAGGATGACATCTGCATCATTACTAAAAATTCTAAGCAGTAGCTCGGGATGAAAAAAGGATATGTAACCTGTAACTATACCGAATATTAAAGATACGGCTATACTTATTATTGTGCCTTTTTTTGCACGCATGTGTTGCCCTGCACCAAAATTTTGTGCTACAAAAACAGATATTGACTGCATGAACGATATAGGAACAAGCATTACAAGGCCGATTAATTTTTCTACAAGTCCGACAGCTGCAGAATATACAAGCCCAAAGCGGTTTATTATTACGGTAATTGCAAGGAACGATAGGCTTACTAAAACGCTTTGTAAAGCTATAGGAAGGCCAAGCTGCAGTACGTTTTTTATGCAGGATAATCGAACCTTAAACATATCAAAACTGATGGTGAAAAGCTTTTTCTTAGCAGCTATTATTACAGACAAAATCACACTTATTGTCTGTGCTGCTGTTGTGGCGATTGCAGCACCGGCTGCTCCTAAATCGAAAACACCCACCAGTATTAGGTCCCCTATCACATTTATTGTACAGGCAATTCCAACAGTAACAAGTGCAATTTTAGAGTCGCCAAGCCCTCTAAAAATACTACTTAGTATGTTGTACAAAAATATCATCGGTATTCCGATTGAGCAAACAAAGATATACGAAGATGTCTCGCTTACTGCCTCGGTCGGGGTGTTTAGCAGTGATACTATCTCGCCGTTAAAAGCTAAAAGTATACAGGTAACAACCATTGATACGGCCAAGAATAGCGAAACAGAATTGCCGATAAGTATATTGTTGCTATCGGTATCGGCGCGACCAATATTTTGCCCTATCAAGATAGTTGTTCCTGTTGCAAGTCCAGTGCAAAGTGACACAAGGGTGTTCATAAGCTGGCTGCCGGTAGATACTGCCGATACATTAGCAACTGTTGAGAAATTTCCGACAATCAGCATATCTACAGTCGAATACATAACCTGCAAGATTATTGCAAACATAATAGGAAGTGTAAAAGTAATTAATGCCTTGAAAACACTTCCTGTTAATAATACATCTTTTTTCATATAGTCCTTTGATAGTCGCCAAGTTTAACTATCAAATCATATCATAATGCACTACCTATGTCAATTCGACACAGTATGAAGTTTAAGTTGGATTATTTTGCCAAATATGCCTTTGCTAACTTTACATTGCGGCTGCTTTATGGTAAAATAAAGACAGATTATAACAAAGGAATTTATAATGTCCGATTCGTTGATAAAAAGTATAACTGCACAGGAATATGGCTTGTTTAAATATAACAACGCTATGTTTATATGTACTGCCGATAAGGAGTATACGTTTATAAGTGCAAACTCAGTATGTTTAAGGTTGCTTGGCTATTCAAGGCGCGAATTGAAACAGCAATTTGATAATAAAGCGCTTAGGTTAATACATCCTGACGACAGGGAAGATAGCATAAAAGTAGTGCAGGATCAACTAGGCAAACAGGGTGAGCGTACGTTTAACATTAAGCTTAGGGTTAATTCTAAAAATAACGGCTACTACATGGTGGACTTTTCCGGTAGGCTGTTTGATCGTGATGGCGAAACATTTGTGGCTGTAGGGGTTAGTAGCGGAATCCGGCAGCTACACTTTGTGGCAGAGATGCACAGCATGGAAGATTTTATGAACAAGGTTAGAAATCTAACCGAGGACAATTTTTTTGAATACGATATTCAAAATGATACAATGATATGTTCCGGAATGTTTGCGAAGCGCTTTGACCTACCTGAGGTAATTAACAATTTCGCCGACCTAATACGAAACTCAAATATTGTAGATGCTATAAGCCGCGAAGATGTAAGCTCGAAAAATATTCTTTCTGTTAATGGTACTACTGTATCTAAAAAAATAAAACTAAAGGACAATGCCAATAATAACTATTGGTACATGGTTCATTATAGGGTGTATCCCGATGCAGATGGGAAGGCTGCAAGGGTTATTGGAAAGATGAACGATATTACTATTCAACAAAACGAGATAGAGAAATTAACAAAACTTTCCGAGACGGATTCGCTCACAGGTCTTTACAACAGAAGCTCTACCGAGCACCTAATTAAAGAGACATTACGGCAACGTAGGGATGCCGATGGTGGGCATACCCTCATGATAATTGATATTGATAACTTTAAAGAGGTAAATGACAATATCGGGCATATGTATGGGGATGCGGTTCTTACACAGCTTTCTGATAGCCTGACCGAAATTTTCCGATCTGACGATATCATAGGGCGTCTTGGCGGAGATGAGTTTTTTGTGCTTGTAAAAAATTGTTTCGATGATGATGTTTTGGCCGATAAGGCGATGGACATCTGTAAAGCATTTGAAAAAACCTATCACGAGGTTGGCGCACCGGTTACAATTTCTGCAAGTATCGGAATAGCAAAATCACCGGAGCATGCACAAGACTTTGAAACACTATATCAGTATGCAGATATAGCGCTGTATAGCGTTAAGGCTGGCGGTAAAAATGGATATGCCATCTACTCAAAGGATATGGGCAAACCGGTTTATACCTCAACACGTACCGAGCTTGACAGCGAAAATAATACTGCACTAAGTCTATATGGTAATCGATTAGAATTTTTTATTAGAATGTTTCAGGACAGTGCGGATGTAGCTATTATTATGCCTGCCGCATTAAAGTTGTTAGCCGAACAGTACTCGTTTTCTAAATCCTATATATTTGAACTAACCGATGATAAACAATCGCTTAAAAAAACGTTTAGCTGGGACAATGAGGAAGAGTTTGGATACAACAGCATATTAAATAATTTCCCGATGCATGATTTTGCAGAGTCTATGACGAAATCCCTTAGCCATAGGATGTTTGTTATGAACACGATAGATGACCTTGCAAATGATAGAGAAAAAGAGTTGATATCTGCTGCAGGTATTAAATCGTTATTATTGTTTTCAATAGTATCAAAGGGTGAGATGGTAGGGTTTGTAGGTTATGAAAATTCTAAAGTTGAACGCAAGTTTGATACGAACTTTATAGAGGAACTGGGGTCGTTAAGCAGTATAGTGGCAACATTTTTATTAAACTATAGACTTGAGAAACTACTAGAGAGTTAAGATAGGTACATATGCGTATTTATGAACAGAACAAAAGATATGTTGCGCTTCTTTCGTTAGTGCTTGGTACAATTTGCCTGTTAGTGGTGTCGATATTACTATACAATATGTATATAGGCACAATGGTAGCAGACTTATCAAACAGCAACGTTGAGCAGGTGGTTATGCACCAGGCAAACACGTTTGAGGAGGCGTTTAATGCTGACGTAAATCTTCTTGAAACAACTGCATCACTACTTACAATGACCGATTATCAAGATTATATAGATTTTGATTCGGAGCACAATGAATATCTATCAAAACATTTTGATTATCTTATGGTTATAGATAAAGATGGTTATGCAATCGGTAGTGATTCTACCTTGGATGATCTTTCTGATCGTAGGTATTTCCAACTTGCGATGGCAGGCGAAACAGTAATTAGCAAGCCCATAGTTTCACAGTTCAATAATGAGGAAGCTATAGTAATTGCCACCCCGATGGAGAGTGGCTCCGAAATCGTGGGCGTGCTTGCCGGAATTATTTATCTAAATAACTTAGGTAACTTGTTTGAAGTATCGGAGCAAGATGTGGTTGCAAACATCCTACTGGATTCTACCGGCAACATTGTTGCAAGTGGGGTAGAGGACTCAGGGTTTGAGCCTATGATGAACTTTTATGATGTTATTAAAGAGTTAGGTGAGAATGACGATCAGCGGATTAAAGAAATAAATGATGACATTACATTTGGCATTGCAGGTAGCGAGTTAATAATATACGACAACAATGCCTATCGTGCAATCTATCACCCTGTAGGGATACAGGACTGGTTGATCATGTCAATCATTCCTAATAATGTTGTGCAATCTACAACAAACACGATAACAATATTAACCGCTATTTTATCGGTGGGAATAGTTATTGTTGTGGGTGTTTTTGCAAATTTAATATTTAATTCACAACGAAAGAATTTAGATAAGATTATCGAGATTGCATATATATCAGAGCTTACTAAGATAAACACTGCTGTAAAGTTTAAGGTTGATGCCCCTACGTTTATTAAAAAGAATTCAGGTAAAAAGATTTCGCTTATCAAGTTTGATATAGAGAATTTTAAACTTGTAAACGAAACCCTTGGATCAGATGAGGGAGACAGGGTTTTAATTAACATGGCTAAGGCGATGGGCTTTGGCGTTGTTGACAGCCGACTTTATGCACACCTACATGATGATGAATTTATTATTATGCTTGCACACGATGATGACTATGACCCTGAGTCGTGGCGGGAGGAGTATGTAGGTAAACTATATGAGCTGTTAGGGGAGGAGTTTAACTACAAGCTTCGGATTGTTACGGGGTATTATTACCCGGCTATAAATAATAATTTTGATATTGGAGCGGCAATTGAAAAGGCAAATATAGCACATCGTAGAGCAAAATCAACGAAGGCATTAATTAGCGTATACGATGATGAATTGTTAGCCAGTGCGATGAAAACAAAAGATATCGAAAATCGTATGGAACTAGCGCTAGAAAACCATGAGTTTATTATGGTGTTACAGCCGGAGCTAAACCTTTTAACAGGTAGATTAACCGCCGCAGAGGCACTTGTTCGATGGCACGGTGACGACGGTCCGTTGAGACCGGATGAATTTATACCAATCTTTGAGCAGAACGGTTTTATTACAAGACTAGATTTTTATATGTTTGAGGAGGCCTGTAAATATATAAGCAATTGGTCAAAAGCCGGAAGGGATGAGCTACTTATATCCGTTAACTTTTCAAGAAATCACCTTCAAAGTATAGGGTTTGAAAATAGACTTTTAGAGGTGTGTGAAAAATACAAGGTTAATACGCGGCAACTTGGAATAGAGATAACCGAAAGTAGTATGATAAGTAACGAGGTAGATATTTTAGACTTTATCTATCGGGTACAATCAAAGGGCTTTAAGGTGCTAATGGACGACTTTGGATCGGGGTACAGCTCGCTGGGACTTTTGAAAGATATTCCTGTTGATATACTTAAGCTTGATCGCAGCTTCTTCACCCAATCGGAGGATAGGAGCCGGAGCTTGGCAGTTGTTAGCAGTGTTATTCGCTTATCAAAAGATCTAGGAATTAAAACTATTGCAGAGGGAGTGGAGACCAGTGATGATCTAACAAACCTTGTGGAGATGGGTTGTGATATTATTCAGGGCTATTATTATGCAAAGCCAATGTCACAAGATGCCTTTATACGCTTTTACGAAAGTGAGTCAAGCAAGTTGGACTTAAAATAATAAAACGGGGTGTTTCACCCCGTTTTATCTTTTGAAAATATGATTTTTACAGCTCGGTCTTCCATAGGCCGTGCAGATTACAATATTCAAACACTGCAATAGCTTTATCGTCTACAAGTTTAAACGATGCCTGAGGGGTTTTTCCCGGTCCTATCTTTTTGCGTTGGCCGCCATTTTCGGTCTGTACATAGATAAAATCAATATAGTGTGCTTCTTCAGAAGGGTGTATAGTGCTTCCTACCGATACATTAATACAATCACCATCAACGGTTACAACCGGAACATGCTTTTCGGTTGCAGCATCGGTAGTGTTTGCAACAAGTTCCACCATCGGTTCACCACAACAAACAACAGGAACTCCCATGTTATCAACCATTCCGATTAAGTTTTTACAATGGTTACAGATAAAAAACTTTTGGGTATACATAAATTATACTCCTTTATATAGAAATTAGTTAGTAGTTTTGAGCATTTACTTCGAAATATGCCTTAGGGTGTGCACATACAGGACACAGATCAGGTGCAGCGGTGCCGACATGTAGATGACCACAGTTTGTGCATTTCCAAACAAACACACCATCCTTTTCGAACACAGTACCACCCTCTATGTTCTCAAGTAGCTTAAGGTAACGTTCCTCATGTTCTTTTTCTATAGCAGCCACACCCTCAAACTGTGCTGCAATATCGTCAAAACCTTCTTCTCTTGCCTCTATAGCCATTCTTTTGTACATTTCTGTCCACTCATCATGCTCGCCTGCGGCTGCATCTTTAAGATTTACAGGTGTTTTGGGCATACCGCCATGTAAAAGCTTAAACCATAGCTTAGCGTGCTCCATCTCGTTCTTAGCGGTTTCTTCAAATATAGATCCAATCTGTACATAGCCATCCTTTTTTGCTTGGCTTGCATAATAGGTGTATTTATTGCGAGCCATACTCTCGCCGGCAAATGCAGCCATTAAGTTAGCGTGGGTCTTTGTTCCGGACAAATCTTTCATAAATTCCCCTTTCCTTAAACACATAAAATATTAGTTAATCATTAGTAATCATTACTAATAAATTAATTATAACAGGTTAAATATAATTGTCAATAGCTTACAAAAATCTTGAAAGGCTTGACAAAATAAAGAATATATTATACAATGTATATAGTAATAATTACTATTATCGAGAGCTAAATATGAGAAATACAAAACAAAAGGATGCTATTCTTTCGGCTGTGGTTAATCTAAAAAATCACCCAACAGCAGACGAGATATATTCATCACTAAAACAAGAACATGCAAAATTAAGTCTTGGCACGGTTTATCGCAATCTAAACAAGTTTTCCGAAAAGGGTGAAATTAGAAAAATTCCTATACCGGGGTTTGGAGATAGGTTTGATTTTAATATTACAGATCATGAGCATTTTATCTGTAATGATTGTGGTCGGGTTTTCGATGTGCATCTAACTAATGATGTACCGGACCTTATAGCTACCGATGGAATGAGAGTAACAGGATATACGCTAATCCTTTACGGTACATGTAATGAGTGCCACAAACCCAATTAGTATCAGACTATATAAGGTATTACATTAACGTGTAGTACCTTATATATTTTTGTCCAAAAATGTATAGGCTATACAATAATAAATTTATTGTATTATTGCCGAAAATATAGTATAATTAATGGGTAAACAAAACAATAATCAGCCTTTGGGAGATGAAATGCAAAACAATCATTACAACCAAGAAACAGACAGTTTGCTTGCTTCTTTGCAGGTGACAATGGGCGGCCTTACCGATGCGCAGGTGAAGCAAAGGGCGGAGGAATTCGGCCCGAATCAACTAACTGAAGGTGAGAAAAAAAGTGTGCTTGCAGTCTTTGCGGAGCAGTTTAAGGATTTGCTAGTAATCATATTAATTATTGCTGCGAGCATATCTATGGTATCCGGACATACCGAAAGTACCATCGTAATCATTGCTGTGCTTATTCTTAATGCTGTTTTAGGTACGGTACAATACCTAAACGCCGAAAAATCCCTTGCCAGTCTAAAGGCGATGAGTGCACCATCGGCGAAGGTGATGCGTGGCGGAGTGAAGCTAGAGTTGCCGTCCCCTGAGATAGTGCCGGGAGATATTGTTATGCTTGAGGCGGGCGACATGGTTGTTGCCGATGGTAGAATTATAGAAAATTTCTCACTAAAGATAAACGAAAGTTCACTTACAGGCGAATCGGAAGGGGTAGAGAAGATTTCTCAGGTGATATTGGGAGACAATGTTCCTCTTGGTGATCGAAAAAACATGGTGTTTTCCGGTTCGCTTGTAACCTATGGCCGTGCAACTGTGCTTGTAACCGGAACCGGAATGAATACCGAGATTGGCAAGATTGCTACCCTAATGAATCAGACAGGGCAAAGAAAAACACCATTACAGCAAAGCCTCGATGCATTTAGTGCAAAGCTTGCCATCGTAATTATGGTTATATGCGGTGCTGTGTTTCTATTATCAATATTCCGCACAGGTATGCCTGTGCTGGATGCAATGATGTTTGCAGTTGCACTTGCAGTTGCGGCAATTCCGGAGGCACTGTCGTCCATAGTTACCATTGTATTGGCCGTTGGCACCCAAAAGATGGCAAAGCAGAATGCCATTATGAAGGATCTAAAAGCTGTCGAAAGTCTCGGTGCTGTATCGGTAATATGCTCAGATAAAACCGGAACCCTTACCCAAAATAAAATGAAGGTTAAACAGCTTTATGCCGGTGGAAAGTTAATTACTCCCGATAAGCTTGACCTATCCTGTGACCCACAGCGGCTGTTATTAAAAATTGCGCTGTTGGTAAGCGATGCCACCACCGATGAGGATAACGGAACAGCAATAGGGGACCCGACAGAAATCGCACTTGTAGAGCTGGGCGATGCACTATGTATAGATGAAACCCAGTACCGTGAACAGCACCCGCGCCTTAGTGAACTTGCGTTCGATTCCGATCGTAAGCTTATGAGTACATTGCAGGATGTAGAGGGTGTTCCGGTAATGCTTACTAAAGGCGCAATAGATGTACTGCTTGATAGATCGGTTAATATGCTTACCGAAAATGGCACAGTGCCAATGAGCGATTCACAAAAAGCAGAGATAATTAAAACAAACCATGATTTATCTGCATCCGGACTAAGAGTATTAGCCTTTGCGATGCGTGAGATAGGGCAGACAAGGCCACTTACATTCGATGATGAGCATGGATTTACTCTGGTAGGGCTTGTTGCGATGATAGACCCACCACGTGCCGAATCCATTCAGGCGGTAGCGGATGCAAAACAGGCCGGAATACGTACCATAATGATAACGGGTGACCACAAGGTTACGGCATCTGCAATAGCACGTGAAATTGGAATTTTTAACGATGGTGATACAGCGCTTGAGGGTAGCGAACTTGAGAAAATGTCCGATACCGAGCTTGATAATCTTCTTGAAACTGTATCTGTTTATGCACGCGTGTCGCCCGAACATAAGATAAGAATAGTAAAGGCCTGGCAACGCCGTGGTAATATAGTATCCATGACGGGTGATGGTGTAAATGATGCACCGGCCCTAAAGGCGGCGGATATTGGTGTTGCTATGGGTATAACAGGAACCGAGGTAAGCAAAGATGCCGCATCCATGATACTGGCGGACGATAACTTTGCAACCATAGTAGGTGCCGTTGTAAACGGTCGAAATGTATATACTAATATTAAAAACGCAATAAAGTTTTTACTTTCGGGAAATACTGCCGGTATTTTCTGTGTAATATACGCATCGCTTTTAGCCTTGCCGGTACCGTTTCAGCCGGTTCACCTGTTGTTTATTAACCTGTTAACTGACTCGTTACCTGCGATTGCAATAGGAATGGAGCCGGCAAGAAGGGGGCTTTTAAATCAAAAACCACGTGACCCTAAGGAGCCGATACTAAATAAATCCCTACTAATTGGAATAGGCATACAGGGGTTTTTAATTGCAGTTGCAAGTATGTTTGCATTTTATGTTGGATATGGTAGCACGGCGGACGCCGCAATGGCTTCGACGATGGCTTTTGCTACACTTACCCTTGCACGTTTATTCCACGGATTTAACTGTAGAGGAAAAGAGTCAATCTTTAAGTTGGGGTTAACCTCAAATAATTTTTCATTACTTGCATTTTTAGGTGGAGTACTTTTACTTGCCGCAGTGCTGTTTATTCCTGTACTAAGCAACCTGTTTATGGTTTCACCATTATCGACAACACAGCTTTTACAGATAGTAGGCCTTGCAGTTGTTCCTACAGTAATAATACAGTTTACAAAGTTAATAAGGGGCTAGGGAATATCAATAACATCACATTGTAAGTTATTACAAAACACTTCGTCATGTTCAACTAATAGCAACGAAATATCGTGGCTTGCAAGTAGCTGTTCTATCTGGATTCTTGAGATTATATCAATATAGTTTAATGGTTCGTCCCATATGTATAGATGGGCTTGTTCACACAATGAATGTGCAATCAAAAGTTTTTTCTTTTGTCCCTCAGAATAGTCGTCTATTCTTTTATCAAACTGGGATCTTTTAAAGTTTAACTTGCGCAGTATAGCTCTAAATAACGTAGAGTCTAGCTTGTTTTGCTCCTCATAGCTTGTAATGCTTCCGGACAGATGCGATGTGTCCTGTGGCAGGTAAGATATCTTTAGACCTGTTGCTTTAAAGAACTCACCTGTGTGGCAAATTTCGTCGCCGCAAATCAGCTTAAGTATAGATGATTTACCGCTACCATTTTTACCTCTAAAAACATTTTTTTTGCCCCGCTCTATAGTAAATGAGAGTGGGGTGAAAATTTTTTTATCTTCATAGTAAATAGAAACATCTTTAAATTCTAATAACATGTTAGAATGATAAATTAGAGGGTTTAACTTTAGGTTGTCTACTTTTTCTATATTTTTAAGCAGCTTTTGCTTATCGGATACTGCCTCTTCCGACCTACGTGCTATGGCTTTACTACGTTTCATCATCTTGGCTGCAAGATGTCCAATCCTACCTCTATCAGCTTGATGAGTACCTATTTTTGTTTCTTCGAGCCTGTCAGACCAGATAGCTTTTTCCTTCGCTGTATCACCTAGGCGTTTTATCTCCTTTTTAAGTTTTGCATTTTCGGCAAGTTCAAATTCATCCTGTTGCAGCTTGTTTTTATACCAACCGGAAAAGCTATCCTGCACAACCTGTATGCTTGATCTGTTAATAGAAAGGACATGATCAATACAACCATCTAAAAATGCACGGTCGTGTGATACCAATATAAAGCCGGACTTTCCTTTTAAATATTTAGAAACAAGCTTTCGCCCCTCAATATCAAGGTGATTAGTAGGCTCGTCAATAAGTGCAAAGCCATTATCCTGTACAAATAGCGTTGCAAGTAAAACCTTGGTTTGCTCGCCCCCTGATAGTGTATTAAATGCTCTGTAAAGCAGGTCACAGTCGACACCTAGCAAGGTAAGTTCACGTCTTATTTTCCAGTCATCCCCGACAATATCAGCCGTGATTAAGGTGCGGTCTTTTATGTTTAGTGGAAAATAGCTGAACGATGCACTACAGCTTATCTGTCCAAGATAGCTGTAATATCCCAATAGTAATTTAAGGAATGTGGTTTTACCCATCCCGTTTCTACCAACAAAACCCAGCTTCCAATCGGTATCTATTCTAAAAGAAATGTTATCAAATATATTATCATAGCTACCGGGATAGGCGAATGTTAGATTTTTAACATCAATAATCGACATATGCAGATCCTATACTGTAATGTGTTATAAGTATAGCATACATTTAAATGGAAATACACAATTAAAACACTGAAATGTAAAAAGTTAAGGCGAAGACCATCTTTGTGATGCTCCTCGCCTTAGGCGTTGCTATACTTCTAGAATATCAGTTATCTTTGAATTTAAAGGTGGCAATAAGATCACGTAGCTTGTGTGCCTCACTAAGAAGCTCCTCGCTTATGGCAGCTGTCTGCTCAGCAGTGGCTGAGTTTGTAACTACAACTGCAGATATTTGGGAAACCTCTTGGCTCATCTCGTTGGCCGAATCAGTCTGTTCCTCAGTAGCCTCTGCAATGTCATTTACACATTTGCTAAGCTTTGTCGCAGCCTCAAGAATTACGTTGATAGATTGCGATGTGTTTTTTGCTACCCTGTTGCCCTTTTCCAACGCCTCTAGGGTATCTTCAACTAATGCCGTTGTGTCTTTAGCTGATTTAGCTGACTTAGTTGCAAGATTACCAACCTCTTCGGCAACAACAGCAAACCCTTTTCCAGCCATCCCAGCCCTTGCAGCCTCGACCGATGCGTTAAGGGATAAGATATTTGTTTGGAAAGCGATATCATCAATTGCCTTAATAATTTTACCAATTTCTTGTGATTTTGCACTTATTTCCTCCATGGCTAACATCATCTCGCTCATATGATCCATGGTGTCGTGTAGGGCTTTTTGTGCCTTAGCATTTGCCTCTTTTGAGCTTATGGAATCAGATGCCGTCTTTTTTATCTTTCCGGTAATATCGGCGATTGTAACGTTTAGTTCCTTTACAGTTGAGGCTTGCTCGGACGAGCATTGTGCAAGTGATTGTGCGCTGTTGGATAGCTGTTCGCTACCAGACCTAACATGTGATGATGCGTTTTGCAGCTGTTTCAATGTGTTGGGAAGAACAGTAGCGATTTGGCGATATGCAGTAGATAAAGTTTTATAATCGCCTACAAAAAGATGCTCAGACTTCCATTTGTAGGTGAAATCGCCGTTAGACATCTGTGTTAAAGCACAGCTTAGCTCATCTACAATTGCGGATAGGTTTGCAATTGTATCTCTTGTTGATGATGCAAGTATGCCGATTTCTGAGGTGTCGCTTGGGACATCTAGCTCATAGGTAAAGTCACCTTTTGATATTTCATGAAGCGCATTAGAACATTTATTTATGGGGGTAATTACTCGTTTTTTAAGTACAAATTCTGATGCTGCTTGGATAACAAGTATAAGTGCAATTATAATGAACAATACAATATAAATTATATTATTTTGGAGATAAACGTCAACAACACTTTGTGCTGTTCTTGTATCTATCATCTCGGTTAGTTTTGTTTGCAAGGCAGCAATTTCATTTAAGGTGCTTTCATATTCGGGACCGAAAACACTGTCTATTGCAGCCTCTTGATTACCACTGCTAACAAGATCCATAGCCGCACTCTCTAGTGGGATTAACTCGTTAGACAGTGATTGCATAGCCCTTATTGTAGCATCTTCCTCCGCTGTGATGCCGATAGCCTGCATGTTTTCGACACCTATATCACGGTTTTTAAGGACCTCGACCTCGTTCCAATAGTTTTCAGAATGAATCTGAAGACCTGTTGCTGCGTATGCCCTTACCTCTGAGGTTAGATAGGCCGACCCATCCATAAATCGATTTAGATTTATAATAAGCTCCGCTCGAGCATCACTTACCTGATGACTTGAATTTGATGATACTGTTGATACAATCAACGCTATCGTTAAAATCAACATAAGAATTGTAGTGGCAATTATCCGATACAGTTGCATGGTAGACGCTTTAATTGCTTTTTTCATAATAACCATCCTTAAATCAGTAGGCTTTGACATAATTATAAGCAAATTATAACATTTTGTCAATGAATTTGTAGAAAATAGCATATGTAGAGCATAAAAAAAGTGATGAATATAAATTCATCACCTTTAAGAACATATTAGTCGTTTGTGTAGGGCATAAGTGCTACATATCTTGAGCGCTTAATTGCTGTTGCAAGCATACGCTGATGCTCAGCACAGGTGCCTGTAACCCTACGTGGGATAATCTTGGAACGTTCGGTAATAAACTTACGTAATTTTACAAGATCCTTGTAATCGATAGATTTGGATTTATCTGCACAAAAAGTACAAACCTTTTTACGAGGACGACGGGAGGCTGCACGAACTGCTGCACTTCCGCTTTCTACTGGATTAGCCATTATAGTATCTCCTTAATAGTAATATTTGTTAGAACGGTAGATCTTCACTATCATCAACGATTGTAAAATCGTCGTTGTTACCGGAAGAGTATGCTACCTCGTTATTGGTAACGGCAGGTGGTGCCGATATGCTTGAGCCCGAAGATGAGCCTTTGCTTTCGGCAAAATAAACGTTGTCAGCAACAATTTCAAAGGCGTGGCGATTGTTACCATCTTTATCGGTATAGGTTCTGGTCTGTATAGCGCCGGAAACACCGATCATGCTGCCTTTTCTAAAGTATTTAGAAACAAACTCTGCAGTACCGCGCCAGGCAACAACATCTATAAAGTCGGCCTTGCGCTCTTCGCCTTGCTTAACATAGGCACGGTTTACGGCAATGCGCATACGTGTAACTGCTAAGCCTTGCGGTGTTTGGCGTAACTCTGGGTCGGCCACTAACCGCCCAAGAAGTGCAACAACATTCATCCTTTTATCTCCTATTAATCATCTTTAGCGATAATCATTGTGCGAAGAACACCATCGGTTATGTTGAATATACGTGTAAGCTCTTTCGGGAAATCGACATTACTATCAAATGTGCAAAGAATGTAATAGCCGTCATTCTCGTAGTTGATTGGGTATGCAAGACGACGCTTGCCCCATTCATCAAAGCTCTCGATTGTGGCGTTTGTTTCGATAATACCACGAAACTTTGCGATTAGCGTTTTTAATGCTTCTTCATCCTTTGTGCAGGAGAGAACCATCATAGCCTCATATTTTCTCATTGTACCTCCTTATGGTCATAAGCGGCGATAATTCGCCGAAGGGCGCTCCCATACACCCTCGGTATGAGTAGCCTATATATTATAATACAAAGGGTAACGTTTGTCAAGAACTTTGTGTTATGTGCGCGGCAATTACATCAACGTCGTTTATATTAAACTCTTTAGTTTCACCACTGTTCATGTCCTTGATATTTATTACGCCGGATTCACATTCGTTTTCACCCAACACAAGTACATAGGGTATCTTTTCGTTGTTAGCATAGCTAAACGATTTATTAAGTTTTTTGCCGGACATTTCGACAAGAACATTTACCCCTTTTTCTCTAAGTCTATTTGCAATTGCCATAGACTGCATCGATGTGCTAAGTGGTATGATAAAAAGATTTACAGTGTTTTCAACCTGTTGCTTTTGTAGATTAAGCACGGTGCAGATAGGTTCCAATCCAAAACTCATTCCCACAGCAGGGTACACACGGCCGTCATCCATGAAGTCGGAGATAATCTTATCGTACCGGCCACCGCCGCCAAGGCTGGAGGAAATTCCACCTTTTTTATCAAACACCTCCCATACCGTGCCGGTATATATCTCTAGCCCTCTTGCAAGGGATGGGACAAACCTACAATACTGTGATATGCCAAGGGTGTTAAGTATGTTATGCAGATTAACTAGCTGTGTTAACCCCTCCTTTACCTCCTCAACATCTACCAATTTTTCGGTAAGTTCCTCTATAGGTGTGAACAGATAATCGAGTAGCAGTTCTGCCTTTTGGGTATCGTTGGAACCGGTAACTCTTGATATCTCTTTGATTACCGAGTTTCTACTGGTTTTTTCCAGCTTATCAACCTCTAATACAATTGCAGAACAAAGCTCGTCTTTAAAGCCGCAGTGGGCGATAACACCGGTTAAAAATTTACGATTGCTGTAGCGAATCTCAAGATCGATGCCGATCTCGGTGTATGCTACAACGGCAAGGTTCATTAGCTCGGCCTCAATCTCCTGGCCGTTAAGACCTACCGCATCGATATCACATTGATAAAACTCTCTACAGCGCCCAAGCTTTACCGGACCATCACGAAAAACCTTTCCTATCTCGTAGCGCTTGAAAGGCATACGTATGTTTTTGTTCATTCCTATTACCTTGCAAAAAGGTACCGTTAGGTCATAACGAAGCCCAAGTTCCCTCCCACCTTGATCGGTTAGGGAGTATACCTCTTTCATTATTTCGGCGCCACCGGCATATTTGTATGACAATAGGTCTTTATAGCAAAGCATGGTCGTCTCTAAGGGGAGATAGCCAAACCGTTCAAAATGTGTTTTAAGAATATTTATAACCCTGTTTCGGGTAATTAAAACCTCAGGAAGATAGTCGTTTCCACCCTTAACGTTCATAAGCTCAAATGTAGCATCGTTATTCATCTAAAGACCTCGTTTCTTTTAAATTATTGTACCTTTTCACCACGTTCACGTATAAGCAACCTTATAGGGGTACCCTCTAAACCATAGGTGTGCCTAATTTGATTTTCAATATAGCGTTGATAGGAGAAATGGAAAAGCTCCTTCTTGTTGCAAAATGCCGCGAATGTAGGTGGGCGGGTGGATATCTGGGTCATATAATATATCTTTAATGGACGACCTCTATCACTTGGTGGCTGAACCCTTGCCGTAGCACGGTGTAGAAGGTCATTTAATACACCGGTGGTAATACGCATTGCATTCTGATCGTTAACAAACTTAATAAGTTCGAACATACGCTCAACACGCTCGCCGGTTTTTGCAGATATGAATATAAACGGAACATAGGACATAAACGAAAAGTCGTTCATAAGACTTTTTCTCATCTTCTCCATCGTCTTTGTTTCCTTTTCGATGGCATCCCACTTATTAACTGCAATTATACAAGCCTTGCCTTCCTCGTGGGCATAACCGGCAATCTTGCTGTCCTGCTCGGTAAAGCCTACGGTGGCATCTAACATTATAACAACAACCTCGCTTCGCTGAACCGCTGCAAGGCTACGAAGTGTACTGTAGCGCTCTACACCGGCCTCTACCTTGCCGCGTTTTCTCATTCCTGCAGTATCAATAAGCACAAACTTTCCATATTTGTTTTCTACAGGGCTGTCCACTGCATCTCTAGTGGTGCCGGCCTCGTCCCTTACTATCATTCGGTTTTCACCGAGTATATGGTTAACAAGGGAGCTTTTGCCGACATTGGGCCTGCCGATAATGGCAACGGTGATTGGATCATCACCTGTTTTTTCACGTTTCTCCTCAAACTCCAGATGCTCGAAAATTGCATCCAAAATATCGCCGGTACCATGGCCATGAACCGCCGAAACAGCAAACAAATCACCGATTGCAAGTGCATAAAATTCAAAAAGGGCTGCATCGCTGCTGCCAATGCTGTCAAGCTTGTTAACTGCAACAAATATCGGTTTTTTACTGCGACGCAAAAGATCGGCAATATCGGAATC
>CAYJKW010000038.1:0-20341 GCA_964370765.1 uncultured Oscillospiraceae bacterium | reverse complement strand
AACTAACACTTGTAGAGCCTAAAACGCTGGAGCGCTTTACAGGCAAGGCAAAACGGGTATACGATTTAAGGGATAAATAATGTTATTCAGGGCGCAGGGGAAACCCGCTTAAACTGCACCGTAGTTAGATAACAAAAAGGGGACAACCTTGGCGCCGGGGCTGTTATCCTAGCAATAATCTGCACATCAGGGCTTGCCATTTTGGTTAAAAAGAGTTTGCATAGTAGGTAGATATTTAAGAATAGTAACATAGAAAAACATCGGCTTTTAAATAGGCCGATGTCTTTTTGTGTTTTAACATGGGTGGAGGGGGAAATGCCTGGGGGCTTACAACAAACCCGTGTGATTATTATTTCGAACCGTAGATTGACCAGTACGGTCAATTTACGCATGTTATTTTTGAATTCTTATATAAATTGTATAACATATAGAGGTTGTTTTTTTATATATTCTATACTCTTTATTTTTTGTATTTAGAATAAGGTAATGCGTGGTGATTTTTATTTTTTAATCATGCTTTTATTTTTTTAAAACGATATTATATCATGTGCAACACAATATAACTATGCTTAGCAGCCCGAGATAGTATGTAGGTGCAGTGTTCCACGTGAAACATGGCGAAATAGCTGTTCTTAACTATAATAGTGGGGAAATATTTTTATTATAGTAACCCTTTAAAAACTAAACAGCACGATAGAAATATAGTGATGTTATATTTTTTTATTAGCAACTACAATTATTGTGAATAGTGAGTAGAGCGATAGATGCAAATTATTAATTTATAGAGATGCACAAAAGCACTTCATAGCCACAGAGGGCGTAAAACAACCCCCTTGGCAGGGGGAGCTGTTCCACGTGGAACACAGAGGAATATTGTAGTTTTTTAGGAAGGCGCGGATATAATAATGAGTGCACCTATAAGCATAGCTGGTGAATATATCTGCTTGTATATATCATGCTGTTGGTTGAAAACTATTGTGTTAAAACAAGCAGAGTTCTATAAACCGTTGCAAACAAACGGTTTGTAGAGATTGGAAACTGTCAACAACTTTTGTAAGTTTTCAACAGGGTAAAAAACGATCGCAAAAAATTGGATGTGATTTGAAAATAAAAAATAGAATAGATTGTATAGATGTTGATTTTATATTTAAATTAGGATAAAATAATATATAGAAAATAAAACGAAAGTGAATTGATGAAAATAAAAAAACAGGATGATAAAAAAATTTTACTATGTAGTATAAATTCAAGATACATACATTCGTCTTTAGCGGTGTACTATCTTAATTCTGCAATTTCATGTGAAGGTAAAATTGTTGAATGGACAATAAATGCAGACAAAGAAAAATTAATAAAGTTAATAGAGGAATCAAATATTGAAATTTTAGGTTTTTCATGTTACATATGGAATATAGATTACGTAAGGCAAGTGGCACTAGAAATCAGGAAAAATAATAAGAAGATAAAAATAGTTATGGGAGGACCGGAGGTAAGCTATAATTATGATTACCTATTAAAGGAAGATATTGCTGACTACATAGTCATAGGAGAGGGTGAGGTTCCGTTCAAACTGTTAGTAGAAAGACTTCAGGCTGGGGAGGAACCGGGGAATATTAAGGGGGTAAGCTCAAAAAAACACAGGAATGGAGCGTTTTATAGCGACGAGATACCACCAAACCCCTATACCGATGACTATAAACGTCGCCTAAAGGGGCGAATTAGCTATATTGAGACAGTAAGAGGATGCCCGTTTGGCTGTAGCTTCTGCCTATCCGGACGTAAGGAGCCGGTAAAATATCTTCCCATGGAACATGTTAAGGAAAGAATAGACTACCTTGTGCACTCCGGTACACAGACAATTAAGTTTGTAGATAGAAGTTTTAATGCAAACGAGAAAAGAGCGATTGAGATAGTGCAGTATGTTCTTTCAGGGTATAAAAGTTATCCAAAAGGTTTACAGCTGCATTTTGAGGTTGCGGCAGATATAATGAGTGAAAGATTAATAGATTTACTTTGTAGTGCCCCAAAGGGTTTGTTTAGGTTAGAGATAGGTTTGCAGACACTAAATAGTAAGACATTAGAGGCGGTTAACCGTAAAACCGATATAGATAGGCTAAAACAGAATATATACAAACTTACAAGGAGTGGAACCCTACATATTCATCTTGATTTAATAGCAGGGCTTCCATACGAGGATATTGAGAGTTTTAAGAATAGCTTTAATGGGGTGATGGCACTAAATCCCAACGTTTTACAGCTTGGGATATTAAAGCTGTTGCCGGGATCGCCAATGGCAGATAATCCAAAGGGAACATTTAGTGATTGTCCCCCTTACGAGGTTATCGAAACACCGTGGCTAACAGTAGATAACATAAGGGAGCTTATGGATATAGATTATGCTGTAGATAAGGTGTATAACAGCGGTAGATTTGTACAGACGCTGTCGGTTGCAACACAGTTTAAAGATGATGCATATGGTTTTTTTAAAGATTACTGTACAAATATGGCTGTTAAAAGGGGAGAAAGCTATAACGAACTATCTTTAAAGATGTTAAATTTTCTTGTAGATAGTAATAATAAAGAAAAAATATACGCTGCACTACGAAAAGACATGAAAAGAACAAATCCGGTAGGCAGATTACCACAATTTTTGAAAATATAAAATATTTTTAAGATACAACATATTGATTAAAACATTTAGTATAATTATAGAAATACCGCAAAGCAAAGGGAAAAAACAGGCGAAAACAAATAATGTTCCACGTGGAACATTCAAAATATAGCGTTTTGAAATAAAATGTAATATTAAGCTACCCTTTTCAAAACAAAAAAAGTATGTTAAAATAAAAAAACAATTTTTAAGAGGGTGAAATGGGATACACTGATGAAAATTCGGCTACAATAGACGGCTGGATAAAAGAAGGTTGGGAATGGGGCGAAAATATAGACCACGAAACCTACATAAATGCTAAAAATGGTGTGTGGGATGTAGTACTTACGCCAGTTAAACCGGTTCCCAGACACTGGTTTGGTGAGCTTAAAGGTGCAAAACTGCTAGGGCTTGCATCGGGTGGTGGCCAACAGATGCCAATTTTTGTAGCGGCAGGTGCACAGTGTACCGTGCTGGACTACTCACAGGGGCAGATAGACAGCGAAAATAGAGTCGCGCAAAGAGAGGGCTATAATATAGAAGCGATAAGAGGGGATATGACCAAAAAACTACCCTTTGACGACAATAGCTTTGATATAATATTTCATCCTGTTTCTAACTGTTTTATCGAGGATGTCAAACATGTGTTTGACGAATGTTACCGAATTCTTAAAAAAGGTGGAATCCTGTTGGCAGGGCTTGATAACGGAATAAACTATATTGTGGATTTCGATGACGAGACAAAAATATCGGTAAAATTACCATACAATCCACTTAAAGATAAAAAAATATACGAAAAAGCTATGGAAGTTAATGACGGAATACAGTTTTCCCATACAATGGAGGAGCAGATAGGATGTCAGCTAAAGGCAGGATTTACCTTAGTAGATATATATGAAGATACAAACGGACAGGGTCACCTGCATGATCTAGGAATACCAACGTTTATTGCTACAAAGGCCGTTAAATAAGGACAGTATATAATAAGGAACAAAGATGGCAAAAATAATAACTATTACAAATCAAAAAGGTGGTGTGGGTAAGACTACAACAGCCGTTAATCTTGCCTGTGGGCTGGGAATAAAGGGGAAACGTGTACTGGTTGTAGACCTTGACCCGCAGGGAAACACAACAGGTGCGGTAGGCGTACGTAAGGCGGAGATACAGTTTGGTACATATAGCTGCTTGATTAATCCGGCCGATGTAGAAAAGTCGATAGTAGAAACATCATTTAGGCTTAGCCTAATTCCGGCAAACATTGAACTTTCCGGCGCAGGTATAGAGCTTGTGCAGCTGGACAATAGGGAATCAAGGTTACGCACTGCACTTATGAAGGTGCGAGAAAAATTTGATTATATCCTAATAGACTGCCCACCATCACTGGATCTACTTACATTAAATGGACTTTGCGCAGCAGATACACTAATAATACCGATGCAGTGTGAATTTTTGGCACTGGAGGGACTATCGGAGCTGATGTCTACGGTGCGTAAGGTAAAATCCATATATAACAATCACCTTGATATCGAAGGTGTGCTAATGACGATGTATGACGGGCGACTAAACCTAACACTACAGGTTGCACAGGAACTAAAAAAGTTCTTTAAAACCAAGGTTTATAAGACTACAATTCCAAGAAACGTTAGACTTTCGGAGGCACCGAGCTATGGTCAGCCCATACAGGCATACGACCCATCATCTAAAGGATGTGCGGCATATATGCAGTTTACCGAAGAGTTTTTAAAGTCAAACACATAGTAGTAATAACAGGGCGACAATCGGCATAAAATGCAGTAAACATATTGTAAAATGCTATTTTTGGTATCGGGGTTTAAACCGAAATATATAGCCAAAAATATATGGGAGGATACATGGCGAAAAGAGGCGGTCTCGGAAAAGGGTTGGATTCACTTTTTCAGGATGTAAGGCAGGAGAAAAGCGGTGCAAAGGAAACTATTAAGATAGGTTTAATTGAACCGGAAAAAGGGCAACCGAGAAAGCATTTCGATGAAAAGCAACTTTGCGAACTATCGGAGAGTATTTCACAGCATGGTCTTTTACAGCCTATTATCGTAAGACCGGTAGGTATTGATGGATATAAGATAATAGCAGGTGAGCGCCGTTGGCGTGCCGCAATGAAAGCAGGGCTAAAAGAGCTGCCGGCTATAGTTTTAGAGGCAAGCGAGCAGACCGCAATGGAGATTGCACTTGTAGAAAACCTTCAGCGTACCGACCTAAATGCAATAGAGGAGGCCGAGGGTTTTGTAAGGCTGATAGATAGCTTTGGATTAACGCAGGAACAGGCGGCACAGCGTGTGGGAAAAAGTAGACCGGCCGTTGCAAACGCGATGAGATTACTTAGCCTAAATCCAGATGTTGTTGAGTTAATTCGTCAGGGAAAATTAACTACAGGTCATGGTAAAGCGTTGCTAACACTGGCTGATGAAGCATTACAGCTAAATGTAGCAAAAACAGTAATATCAGAAGACATCAATGTTAGACAGACAGAGATGCTTTGCCGTAAAATAGGTAAAAAGCCGGGTGGATCACAGCAAAAACTAAAGTTAAGGCCTACAATTGCCGCCGAGGTAGAGATAGCATTACAGGAGGTGCTTGGCACCGAGGTAAAGATAAACTACAAAAACGGAAAGGGTAGAATAGAGGTTAATTTTTATAGCGATGATCAGCTTAAAAGTTTTGCAAATAGGCTGGGGCAGATAACTGTAGAGTAAAGGGAGGAAAAAGGATGTTAGATATAAAAAGAATTAGAGAGGATGCACAGGCAGTAAAGGATGCACTCGCAACAAGAGGTAAGGATTATTCACAGGATGTGGATAGATTACTTGCTATAGATGCAGATCGTAGGCGCTTAGCATCGGAGAATGATAACCTAAAGGCACAGCAGAATAAAAACTCAAAACTTATTCCACAGATGCAGAAGGCAGGAGAGGATTGCTCGGCCATGTTTGCAGAGCTTAAAAGTCTGTCAGGAACAATTAAGGCAAACGATACAAAGATAACGGCACTTGAGGCAGAGCAAAGGGACCTATTGCTATCCATACCAAACACACCGGATGCTAGCGTGCCGGTAGGTAAGGATGCGGCAGATAATGTAGAGGTGAAAAAGTACGGCGAGCCAAGGAAGTTTGAGTATGAGCCGTTACCACATTGGGAGATAGGTAAAAATCTTGGAATACTTGATCCGGAGCGTGCCGCAAAGGTTACCGGTGCAAGGTTTCATTTTTATAAGGGGTTAGGCGCAACGTTGGAGCGTTCCATAATAAACCTTTATCTTGATATGCATACCCAAAACCATGGTTACACCGAGATACTGCCACCATTTATAGTTAATGCGGACAGTATGACAGGTACCGGCCAGCTACCAAAGTTTAAGGACGATGCCTTTAAGCTAGAGGGGCTTGATTACTATCTTGTGCCTACTGCAGAGGTACCCGTTACAAACTACCATCGTGACGAGATACTAAACGAATCGGAGCTGCCGATACGTTACTGTGCATATTCAGGCTGTTTTAGAAGCGAGGCAGGCGCAGCGGGACGTGATACCCGTGGACTTATTCGCCAACACCAGTTTAATAAGGTAGAGCTTGTTAAATTTACAACACCACAGCAGAGCTACGACGAGCTTGAGATGCTTACAAGAAATGCCGAAAGCTGCCTTGAGGCGTTAGAGTTACCCTACCGCCGTGTGTTGCTTTGTACGGGTGATATGGGTGCAAACAGTGCAAAAACATACGATTTAGAGGTTTGGTTGCCATCCTATGGCAGCTATGCAGAGATATCATCCTGCTCAAACTTTGAAGATTATCAGGCAAGACGTATGGCAATACGCTACCGTGGGCATGATGGAAAGACCGTTCTTGCACATACATTAAACGGAAGCGGACTTGCGGTTGGCAGAACAACCGCGGCAATACTTGAAAACTATCAAAACGGCGACGGCAGCGTAACAGTACCTAAGGTATTACAGCGCTATGTCGGTGCAGAGAGGATTGGATGAACAAGGACATACAGGAAAGAAGTATTGCCCTTTTAATAGATGCGGAGAATATTTCTCCCAAATACATAAAGGCAATACTCGAGGAGCTGTCACGTGAGTGGACACCCGCCTACCGCAGAATATATGGCGATTTTACCAGTGCCGATATGAGCGCATGGAAAAAAACGCTTCTGGAATACGGTATTAATCCGGTACAACAGTTTAGCTACACACAGGGTAAAAACGCAACCGACAGCGCGATGATTATCGATGCAATGGATATACTATATACCGAGAATGTAGATGGATTTTGCCTAGTATCAAGCGATAGTGATTTCACAAGGCTTGCACTTAGATTAAGAGAGTCGGCGATGTATGTGTTGGGAATGGGAGAGGAAAAAACCCCAGTTGCTTTTCGCAGTGCCTGTAATAAGTTTACAATCCTTGAAACCTTGGTTGTACACGAGAAACAACAATCCGCAATACAAAAAACAGTACCTAAAAAAATGATAGAGGAAATCCGAAAGATAATTGATAAGGATAGTGAGGAGGATGGCTATATGATGCTATCCAAACTTGGAACTATTATATCAAGGCAGTTTCCGGACTTTGACTCAAGAAACTACGGTTATGCAAAGCTGTATAAACTGCTGGAGAATACCGGTAGATTTGAGACAACTCTTGAGTATGACGAGAAGGGAAAAAGCAAGAGCATAGTTATGGTAAAAAACAAGTAAAATAAACAACTTGCAAAAAAGGATGGTTAATGTTAGAATATAGTGTAGGTAGGGTCAGCTAATGCCCCGCCTAACCATATCGATAGTAAATTATAACTGCAGTGATGAAACCATCGCTGCTATTTGTAGTATAAAAAAATTTACTAAGGGGATAGACTATATCCTATATATTGTAGACAATGCATCCGATGCCGAGGAAGCACAAAAGCTGGAACCCTATAAAAGCGAAGATGTAGTAATAGTATACAATAAAGAAAACGTTGGCTTTGGGCTTGCCCATAACATGGCGATAGCAAAATCACAATCCGAGTTTCATGCGGTAGTAAATCCCGATATTGTGCTGTTTGAGGATAGTCTGTCGATACTGGCCGCAGCAATGGAGCAAGAGCCGGATACAGTCATGGCTACCTGTAGGCTAAAGTTTAAAAGCGGTGAAGAACAGTACACCCCAAAACTTTCGCCAACGCCACTAGCACTTGTTGCAAGGCAGCTTGGTATAATGCCAAATATCGAAAAAAAATATCTTATGCAGGATAAGGATTTAACAAAGGCACAGGATATATCGTTTTGTACAGGTTGTTTTTTTATAGCAAAAACAAAGGCCCTAAATGCAGTAGGCGGTTTTTCCGATAGATATTTCCTGTATTTTGAGGATGCCGACCTTACACGCTTAATGCTAAAACAGGGTAAAGCAAGGTATATTCCGGTTACAACGGTTCAGCATCTATGGCAACGCAAACCACGAAAAAGTGTGCGCTTTTTTTGTTTGCAGTTATCATCGATGTTTACATATTTCGCACGCTGGGGAATAATAAGACCGAAAACAGATAAAGAACAGGAGATATAGTAGTATGAAAGGTATTGTACTTGCGGGAGGGGCCGGAACAAGGCTTTATCCTTCGACATTAGCTGTATCAAAGCAGATGCTAACGATATACGATAAACCCATGATATATTACCCGCTTTCCACAATTATGCTCGCCGGTATTAAGGATGTACTTATCATATCCACCCCGAGGGACATAAAGGGATTTGAAGAGCTACTTGGAGATGGTAAAAACTGGGGGATGAATATATCCTACGCAGTCCAGACCGCACCACGTGGCCTTGCTGATGCATTCATAGTTGGCGAGGAGTTTATTGGTGATGACAGTGTGGCGCTGGTACTGGGTGATAATATATTTTATGGTTATGGATTTAGTGCAAGGCTTAGGGCTGCTGCAGAACGTGAAAAGGGTGCTACAATATTTGGTTATCACGTAAGCAATCCAAGGGAGTTTGGTGTTGTTGACTTTGATAAAGATGGAAAGGTGCTATCCATAGAGGAAAAGCCAGAAAATCCAAAAAGCAACTATGCTGTACCCGGATTATATTTTTACGACAACAGGGTAATAGAGATTGCAAAGAATGTAAAGCCATCAAAAAGGGGCGAGATAGAGATTACTGCGGTAAACAACCACTATCTTGAACAGGGCGAGCTATCGGTAGAGTTGTTTGGTCGTGGCATGGCATGGCTGGATACCGGCAATCATCGCGCAATGTTGGAGGCCGCAAACTTTGTAGAGGCGGTACAGACAAGGCAGGGCTTATATATAGCCTGTCCGGAGGAGATAGCATACCGACAAGGATTTATCGATAATGATCAACTAAGATCACTTGCTGATAGACTAAAGCAGACTGAGTATGGTAAATATCTATTTAACATTGCAGACACTGTAGAGATATAGGTTTCACACAAAACAATAAAGGTTGGTTAGCATATGAGAATTATGATAGTAGGGCACAGGGGGCAGTTGGGGCAGGAGCTTATACGAATACTTAATGAGGGGAAGAGCGCACTTGGAAACATACCACAAGATTACGACGGTGCCGAGCTTATATCGGTAGACATGGCCGAGCTTAATGTAGCAGATAGAGAGGCTACTATTGCAGCAATAAGCGAACTTCGTCCCGAGATAATATTTAACTGTGCCGCATTTACAAGGGTAGATGATTGCGAGGGAATGCCGGACGATGCAATAAAGGGAAATGCTATCGCACCACGCAACCTTGCACAGGCCGCACAGGAGGTTGGTGCAAAACTTTTACATGTATCTACCGACTATGTTTTTGATGGCAAGGCAAAAGAGCCGTATACCGAGGCAGCACCAGCAGTGCCGGTTACATCATACGGCCGATCGAAGCTACTTGGTGAAAAATATGTGGCAGATTTTTGTAAAAAATATTTTGTTGTACGTACGGCATGGCTATATGGGCGCACCGGTAAAAACTTTGTAAAGACAATGATAAACCTTTGCAGCGAAAGGGATTCCATAAAGGTCGTAAACGATCAATGGGGTTGCCCAACAAATGCGGAGGATCTAGCGCACCATATATTGCAGATAGCACTTACAGAGGAATACGGTATCTACCACTGTGTAGGAAACGGGCAGACAAACTGGTATGGTTTTACCTGTGAGATTGCAAGGCATCTGCACAGCAGAACAAGGGTTAAGCCCTGCTCCAGTAGGGAATATCCAACACCGGCAAAGCGGCCTGCATACTCAGTATTAAGCAATAGTATGTTAAGATTGACCATAGGGGACAATATGAGGCAATGGGATGTAGCCCTTGCAGACTATATGCGTGAATATATAGCAAAAAACATACAGATGCGAGACTTAGGGAATCAGTAAAAAAACCGAAAGGATTAAATTATTATATGAAAAACTACCTTGTTACCGGAGGCGCCGGATTTATCGGGTCAAACTTTATTATCTACCTACTTAAAAACTATAAAGACATTAAGATTGTTAACCTTGATAAGCTTACCTATGCCGGAAATCTTGATAACCTAACCGATATTGAGAATGACAGCCGTTACAGCTTTGTAAAGGGAGATATATGCGATTTTGAACTTTGTAAAAAGTTAATAAAAGAGCATGACATAGATTATGTAGTTAACTTTGCAGCCGAAAGCCATGTAGATCGCAGTATTGAGGATCCATCGGTATTTGTTCGTACGAATGTGCTTGGAACAACTACACTGCTTGATGCTGCCAAGGAGGTTTGGCAGTGTGGGGATGATAGCTACAAGCCCGGTGCGCGCTTTTTACAGGTGTCTACCGACGAGGTTTACGGTAGCTTAGGGGATGAAGGATTTTTTACTGAGGAAACACCGCTTAACCCACATTCACCATACAGTGCTGCAAAGGCATCGGCCGATATGTTTGTATTAGCCTATGGCGATACCTTTAAATTCCCTGTTAATGTTACACGTTGTAGTAATAACTACGGGCCATATCAGTTCCCCGAAAAATTAATTCCACTTATGATAGAAAATGCAAAGCAAAAAAAGTCGTTGCCGGTTTATGGTGATGGGCTTAATGTACGTGATTGGCTTTATGTAGATGATCATTGCAGTGCAATTCAGATGGTGTTGGAAAAGGGTAAACTATATGAGGTTTATAATATAGGTGGCCATAATGAGCGCACAAATATAACCATAGTTAAAACCATTATTGCAGAGCTTGCAAAGCGGTATGACGAAAGTATATCGGAAGATATTATAAGCTATGTAGAGGATAGAAAGGGTCATGATCGCCGCTATGGTATCGATCCTGAAAAGATTGGTAGGGAGATCGGCTGGAGTCCGCAGACTCCGTTTGAAAAAGGTATTATTACTACAATAGAATGGTATATAGATAATACCGATTGGTTACAAAAACTAAAGGATAAAAAATAATGGCAAAAAGTGAAAAGCTAAAAAGGGAAGCACGCAGAACCCGCAGAACACTAATTGGTGCTGCTGTGTTGCTATTTATGGCTATAGGTGTATTTAGTATAATTGGTAGCGCAACAGGGATTGTAAGAAATCTGCTTGACGATACCGAGGAACGGGAGTATTATGCAGATTTTATTACTCCGCTTGTACTGTTAGATCCACTTCCGTTTGATTCGCTTGCAAGTGCACCGCAAAACACATTAAGGCAGGCGGCAATCTGGCTTGCAATATCCAAAGAGGATACAACTACCTTTGAACGTGACGAGTTTGGATCGCTATATCTGCCATCGGCGGTTGTAGATAACTGGGCACTAACGCTATTTGGTCCGGAATACAGCCTAACACATGAAACATTTGTGGATAGCGGGTTACAGTTTAGATACGATGAGCTAAAGCAGAGCTATGTTATTCCTATTACATCCCAGCCTATAAACTTTATACCGGAAGTCCTATCGATGGAGAATGATGGTGATCTAAAATATCTGACAGTAGGGTATAAACTGCCGGCCGGTTCATCGATAGAGAATGTTACCGGCGATACAGAGCCGGTTAAATATCTTGAATACATCTTGAAACAGTATGGCAATGGATTTTACATCCATGCAATAGGGGAGAGCGAACTAAAACCGGAACAGAGCGATGATTCGCAGACACAAACCACGCAACCCGGCACCACAACTCCACAGCCTTCCGTAAGCTCAGAAAACATTCTTGACCAAGCAATTATAGAGCAGGAGATAGATGACGGTGCATCATTACTAAGCAGCGTATCAGGATCATCAGCGCAGGCAGCACCGATGCAGGAAGATGCACAAAGCAGTAGTGTAAGTTCCACAAGCGAGACTACAGATGATGAAACATCATCAGACACGCAGGACGACACAAGCAGTTCACAAGAGGAATAAAATCGCAGATAAAACCGGTGTAACTGCTTAGATGATAATACACAATAATAGCATTAGAGAGTTACCCTCTCTAATGCTACAATTTTAGGAAGTAAAATGAATATAACAGGTATTATATTTTATCTTGCAAGGGCGGCAACACTTGCATTAGTAGTGGGCTTTTTGTGGTCGCTTTATATGGTGCTTTTAAAAAAGAAAAGCATAAAAACAAAGGATTTTGCAATAGGGCTTTTAAAGGTGTGTTACCTTACTGCACTAATTCAGATAACCGTAATAAGGGATTACGGTAGCTTTTTTGACCTTTCGGATAATATTTATTCAGCCGACTATATTCAATACATTCCGTTTGCTACAATGAAACGTGCCTTTAACTATAGTGTATGGGAGTTTGTATATCATGTAGTAGGGAATATTGCATGGTTCTTACCGTTTGGTGTACTGTATGCAAAAAGCAATAAGTTATTAAAGGTTACTATCTGCGGATTTGGACTATCATTGGGGATAGAGTTATTGCAGTTAGTTTTTAATACCGGTGTAAGCGATGTAGATGATGTAATTACAAATACACTTGGTGCAGTAATAGGTTATATTTTGTATGTTGCCTATAAAAAGATTTTTTGTAAACAACATACTGTTGTGCGGTAGTGATTTATAGTTTCTTTACAGCTACTGTGAAGAAACTATAATAATTTATCAACGCACAGGATAAACACCACGTTAATTTACAAACGGTAAAAGCTCAGGGAAGATAAAAACTACAATTGCAATGCTAACTACAAAGAATACTATCATGGATGTAATGGCCATTCCCTTTACGTTACCCGATGTTTCCTTTGTTTTTAGTAGGCCAACCCCAACCAATACCCTTCGTATCGGTTTGTATAGTAGAAGTACAAAACCGGCATTAACGGCAGATTTGAATAGGTTAAAGGGTAGGAATATGGGCAGTAACATTGCGGCAACAGCCTCACGCGGGATTCCCATATACCACGGAGTAAGAAAGTAGTTCCACAGTAACATTAATGCAGTCATGGAAAAACAACCGGCAACAAGGCCTAATACCGCACCATTAATTGTATGTGATTTTTTATATATTACCGCTGCAACACAGGCAAATCCACAGCTGGATAGCAGATTCATGATAAATCCAATAACGCCGGTATCACTTATTGTAATAAGTTCAAGTAGAGATACCGCTAATGCTACAAGGGCTGCTGCAAGCGGGCCAAAGGCAAAGCCTGCTATTGTAAGCACTATGTCCTTAGGGTCATAGCTTAAAAATCCGCTTACAGAGGGCATTATCTTGCTAATAATTGCGGCGATATAGGCAAGTGCGGTAAACAGTGCAAGCCTTGTTATCTGCTGAGTTTTTGACATTTTAAAATTCCTTTCCGAGAAAAATACAATAAAAAAAGCCCGTGTGGCATAAACCCCGGGGCAAGGAATAATAAAGTAAATCAACCTTCTATCATCCGGACTATAACCGTTGGTTTTGGAGTTTCACCAAATCAACAAAGACTAAAAAGTCTAAGCTCGCGGACTGTACCGCCAGTAGGGAATTACACCCTGCCCCGAAGGATTGTAGCTTTTATTATAATACAGCAATAGTAAATTTGCAAGCATTTTGTATTATTTTTATCTAAAGGTCAATAATATTACTACACGATAGGTAAAAGGAGTATGATAATGCCGGAAAATAATGATGTATTTTTAAACAAGGATGCAGATGTTACAAAACAGGAGTGGGAATCCTATTCACGCCAGGTTAACAAATCGGTTTCACAACTTGCATCAGAGGTAGGTAGTACGGTATCCGATATGGGCGAGGATGTTAATAAAGAGTGGGTTTACCATTCACCTAAACTAAAAAACAAGGCTAAAAATCTCGGTAATGATATTAGGCAGATAAGCGACGAAATAAGAGAACGATTGACCGAGTAAAGCACAGGGTGGCGGCACATCTATCTTGATGTACCGCCACCCTGTTTTTAATATAGAGTTGTTAATTATCGCTTAGAATTTTCATAAATTCATCGCCTGTGATTGTTTCTTTTTCAAGTAGATATTCCGCAATTTCGTGTAGTTTCTTTTCGTTATCCTTTAATATCTGTTTAGATTTGCTATACTGGGTACGAATAATTTCTACTACCTCTTCATCAATCTTTTTTGCAGTCTCTGCCGAGCATATCATCGATGTGTCACCACCAAGATATTGA
Source organism: uncultured Oscillospiraceae bacterium (assembly GCA_964370765.1). GTDB lineage: Bacteria > Bacillota > Clostridia > Oscillospirales > Ruminococcaceae > CAYJBH01. The sequence continues at coordinate 6,073 of CAYJKW010000038.1, read as the reverse complement.
TTATTAACAGTTTCAAGGGCTACCATTCCAAAATTATCGCTCATACCAAAGCGCGTTACCATCGCCCTTGCCATCCTTGTTGCCTGTTCAATATCATTTGATGCACCTGTTGTTATAGAATTAAATATAAGCTCCTCTGCTGCCCGGCCGCCTGCAAAGGTGGCTATCTTGCTTAACGCCTGTTCCTTACTCATTAAAAATTTTTCATCGCTGTCTACCTGCATCGTATAACCTAATGCACCCGATGTACGTGGGATAATAGTAATCTTATGAACAGGTGCGCTATCGGTTTGTAAAGCTGCAACAAGTGCGTGCCCAACCTCGTGATAGGATACAATTCTTCGCTCCCTTTCAGAAACGGCCGAGTTTTTTCTTTGATATCCGGCAATTACAACCTCAACGCTTTCCTCCAGGTCAGATTGTATTACAGCAAACCTTCCGTCTCTTACCGCCCTTAACGCTGCCTCGTTTATTATATTAGCAAGTTCGGCACCGTTTGCGCCGGAGGTTGCATTTGCTATCTGTTCGAAATTAATTTCATCCGATAATTTAACATTTTTACCATGCACCTCTAAAATGGCCTGCCTGCCTTTTTTATCGGGTAGCTCCACCGGCACACGCCTATCAAATCTACCGGGGCGTGTAAGTGCCTTATCAAGGATTTCGGGGCGGTTACTTGCAGCAAGAAGTACAACACCTGTCTTACCGTCAAAACCGTCCATCTCGGTTAAAAGTTGGTTCAATGTCTGCTCACGCTCATCGTTACTACCCATTGCGCTATCACGCTTTTTACCAATGGTATCAATCTCGTCGATAAATATAATACAAGGGGCTTTTTCGTTTGCCTGTTTAAATAAATCACGAACCTTTGCAGCGCCCATACCTACAAACATCTCGACAAACTCCGATCCGGATATGGAGAAAAAGGGAACCTTTGCCTCGCCGGCAACGGCCTTTGCAAGTAGGGTTTTACCGGTGCCGGGAGGGCCTACTAAAAGTACACCTTTGGGCAGATTAGCACCGATATCAGTATATTTTTCCGGATTATTTAAAAAATCTACAACCTCTGTTAAGGCCTCTTTTGCCTCCTCCTGTCCTGCAACATCCTTAAACGATTTGCCGGTTTGTGTTTCGGCATATATCTTAGCATTTGATTTTCCAAAGGACATGCTGCTGCCACCGCCCATGTTCTTCATCATCTTAGACATTATAAAACGCCAGATAACTGCAAAGATTACAATCATGATAATGGTGCTTATTAAATTCATCAAGAATGAGCTTTCGCGGGGAAAGACCTCTATAAACTCGGCACCGGATTCGTACAGCCTATCTACAAGATCGCTATCTTGCATCCTTGCAGTGGTATATAATTTAGATGTTGGTTCTTCCTCTCCCTCTACCTGTGTTTCTATGCTGTACATTATGCTTTCATCCATAACCTGTACAGCCGATATATTACCATCGTTTAAATCATCCAGAAAAACATCGTATGTTACATTCGTAACCGAGTTTTGATCGAAAAACAGACTTGTTATTATGTTAAAGACAAAGATAATTATTATTGCAATTAGCCAGTAATACATTAAAGGTTTGTTGCGTTTAAGATTAAGCATATTTTTTTTCATTGTTACTATCCTCAAAAAATTTAGTATTCGTTATATCATTAAAAAGCGATCCGATATTATTAAAAATGCACCCAGTGTAGTAAGCACGACACCTGTTGCTTTATTAAGTACCATTGGTTTTGCTTTATTTGCAAACCTTGCTCCAAGCAAAGCAAATGTTAGTGTAGAGATTACACAGATTGATAACACCCCTAAATCCGGTATTATCTGTTGTATAGAGAAGTGTGAAACAGCGCCGAACAGGGCTGTGAATGTCATAATAAAAACGCTGGTTCCAACTGCTTTTTTATGTTCGTAACCAAGGACACTCATCATTAATGCAAGCATCATTATTCCACCGCCGGCACCAATAAACCCACAGATAAATCCAATTACTGCACCACACAGGATAGGAAGGATTATCTTTAAAGGTCCTTCTACCGATTTCCTTTGTATCGGTGTAGTAGGTTCCTTTTTCCTTAAAAATTTAATTCCTAATATAAGCGACATGTATATTGCTATATTGCCCATAGATTCTGTAGGAACTAAACTTGCTATAAATGCACCTATAAAGGTAAATGCTAAAACACTAACTAAAAGAGAGCCGCTATTTTTAATATCAATATTCTTACTTTTACCGTATGTGTAGGCCGAAACGGCGCTTGCAAGCACGTCCGATGCAAGGGCTATGCCGATAGCCTCGTACGGGTTCATCCCTAAAAAAGTTATTAGCATAGGTGTTATAACCACCGCTGCACTCATTCCGGCAAAGCCTGTTCCAAGTCCGGCACCAATACCTGCCAATACACAGATAATAATTGTCTGCATTTCATTCTCCATAAAAAACTAATAAACTGAATTTAAACTATCTTATAAAATTAATCGGCATCTTCCTCCATGGTCATGATAAATTTTTTAGCAAATTTACTTTTACCCTTTGCCTTAACATAGAAATATCCAATAACGCTAAACACAACGGCACCGATAAAGTTAACGAACATATCAAACATTGTGTCGTGCAGGCCTATATCCAGATATCCATCTATTGGTAGTGTTTCGCCATTTACAGTTATCTCGGTTATATTATCAATAACAACCGGACTATTTTCGTTGCTTGTATTTAACTCTACCGAGCTAATGGTATCTACAACAGTGTCTTTTTGCATATCAGTACCTAAAAGCAGATCACCGCCATATTCAAAAAACTCCCATAGTACTCCGATTGTCATCGAAAAACAAAAAGCTGCAACTGCAACATAAATTGGTGAAAGACTAAGGCTTGTCTTTTTTGAGCTGTTAAGCAGATCTATAATTCCAATACCGATAGCGGCACATAAAAAGCCGTTAATGGTATGTAGCATAGTATCCCAACTTTCAAACCTTAGGTAGTACGCATTTATCTCGCCTAAAATTTCTGCTGCATAGATAAAGCTTAATACAATGATTGTAAGTGTAGTCGGTAACTTAACCCTAAAGGTTTTTTCAAAAAATGCCGGCATTAACATCAGCACGGTTGTTAGTATACAAACCAACACACTCTCGTATTCTTCACGGAAAAAAGCTCGTATCATAGTAACAAAGACTAAGCTTTGTAAAATTAAATAGGTAATGTACGCTATCTTATCCTGTTTAAGATGGTTAATAAGCGACCTTAATCTCTTTTTCTTCATTAAACTACATCCTCTTTAAGTCCGTTGATAAAAACCTTTGTTATACGCACGACCGTCTCGATCTGTTTTGCCTTTAGATCCTCGGTATAGTTTTCTTGAAGTAGAAAAGAAAAGCTATTTTGCAAAATAGTTGTAAAGGCAACTATATCATTATCGGTAATGCCTTTCCCAAGCACCATATCGGCGGTAATTGCTTTTATTCGTGATGAGTTGGATTCCTTTAACGGGCGCCTAATTTCGATTAGTTCATCCGAAAGGTGGTTAGGTTTTTTGGATATTATAAAGTTAAATAATGTTCTGTACTGTGGATGTTTCTCAAAAAACTGAAACCGTATCTTTATATTTTCTGTTACTGCATCGGATACTGAGGAAGGATCGTGTAGATGCTGTTCAAGATATAATCTGTAGTGATCTATACATAGCTTTACGCAGTGCAGATATAGATCATCTTTATTTTGAAAATAGTGATATAAAATACCTTTTGATAGTTGCGCCTTTTCTGCAATCATACTTATTGATGTACCGGCATAACCGTTAACATTAAAAAGATCCAGCGCACTTTCTACTATCCTAGTTACTGTTTCGTTGTTTAGATCATTTTTCTTCATGTTTTTATCACCTGCAATTTTGTTGACCAATTGTTCAATAGTGTAACTTTAACATATTTTGAACGATTGGTCAATGAAAGAGAGGTGAATAATATGTTAAAATTATGTGAAAACGTCTAGCTACGTTCCTAAACAAAAAATCCCGGTATTCAATAGGGTAGAATACCGGGATTATATATTTAATATGTAAACTTAGTCTACTACACTTTGAAAAACAATAGCCGCTGCCGCTTTTTTCTTTTTTTCGGTGTATGAGCCTACAAGCTTAATATTATAAGTTTTTTTAGGTAGTGTTCTGCTTTCCAACATCTTAGAAAAACAATCAAAAAAAGATTCCTCTTGAAAAATTTCACCGGATAACATTATTACCTCCGGGTCGATAAAGTCAATCAGTAAGCCTGCAATTTTAGAAAAGTTTCTAAGGGCATTATTTAATGCCGTATTATTATCTTTTTTTGATATCTCCTTTAGCTGTTGCCATGTAATGTTTTTGTAGCTACCGTCCGGGTCGGCCCTGAATGCAATATTATCAAAATGCAGTAAGGCCTCAAGGCAGCCGTACTGTTTGCATACCGGACAATAAACCTTGGAGTTTCCATCCCACACCGCATGTGCCACCTCACCGGCATAGCCGTTTGCACCGGAAACCGGTGTGCCACCCTGCACCGATACAGCACTTATACCCGGGCTAAAATGTAACAGTATAAAATCCTTAACATCAGAGTTAAGAAGTGTTTCGGTGATGGCTAACCCTTTAATGTTATTAAGTGAAAAGATATCAATATCAATAGCTTTCTTTAACCTGTCCACAAGATCGGGGATGGGTAGATTGACAAAATTGCCATCAACTATTGTGCCCTGACCTAAAACACCAAGTCCAAGGTAATATTGGTTGGGATCTACCGAACTAATAATCCAGTCTATCGCATCGTTAAGATAGTCGACCGTAAGCTCTTTAAAGTTCCACTCACTTATCTTAATAATTTCAAGCTTAGCATTAACTATAACTGTATAGATATGTGTGCAGGTGATATCTATACCTATGCAGTGCACAAAGTTAGGGTAAATATCAACAAGTATCTGCTTGCGACCTACCGATGATGAATCGACTGTGTCGGACTCGTAAAGTATGCCGTCACGTATCATATCCTTTGTAATATTAGTAAGGGATGATGTCGAAAGATCTAATGCCTCGGCTATTGCTTTTCTTGAATTAGCGCCGTTTTTAAGAATATAAGAAAATACCTCGTTATGACGTGTTCCTTTAACTAATGTTGCCGGCATATTTTTCATAACTATATCCAATCATCATTTGTCCGATAATCCATTTTATCACATGAAATAAACTATTTCAATGCCCGTATCTAAAATAAGGGATTTTAGTCAATAGAATACATAATTTATCGACGATGTTGTACATAATACACAGATAAAATTAAGTAAACAAAACAAAATTATTATATTTGAAAAGAGAAAACAATAATTGATGCATCAAATCAACTATTTTAGTGTTGAAGGCAATAGAAAAACAATCGCTTGATACAACAAAGCGGCTGAACCATAGTTGTAAAGCGCTTAATAGATGAAAGGATTATAAGCCCGTGCCTAACATCCATTTTAAAAAATGTAGCTGTTGAATTTATCCTTAATCTATGTTATTATAACAGCACAGATTAAGGAGATATTTTATGTTTAGATTTGCACATTATAACTACAATGTATTTGATCTTGAAAAAAGTCTTAAGTTTTACGATGAGGCACTGGGCTTAAAGGAAATTCGCCGTAAAGAGGCATCAGACGGTAGCTTTATACTCGTATATCTTGGCGACGGCAAGACCGACTTTAGCCTTGAGCTAACATGGTTGCGTGATCGTGATAAGCCGTACAATCTGGGCGAAAATGAGGTTCACCTTGCATTTATAACTGAGGATTTTGACGGTGCATATGCAAAGCACAAGGAGCTGGACTGTATCTGTTATGAAAACACTGCAATGGGTATCTACTTTATTTCCGATCCGGATGGTTACTGGTTAGAGGTAGTTCCGAAAAGATAGGTAGATATTAACTATAGCCTTGTAAAATAAAAATGTGTGATGAGTAATCATCACACATTTTTTATTTTATGGTGTGGGTGGCGGTGTTAGCGTTAGTGTAATCGCCGCACCGGTTGCTACCTCGGTTCCTACCGCTA
>CAYJKW010000037.1:0-20694 GCA_964370765.1 uncultured Oscillospiraceae bacterium | reverse complement strand
ACCGGCGTAACGTTGAGGGTTATGCGCAGGAGCTTATGCGTTTTGATGAGAAGCTTGCGCAGTTTATAGCCGGAATGAAGGGGGATGACCTGTTGATACTTACAAGTGATCATGGCACCGACCCTACCCACCACGGCACCGACCACACGAGAGAGCACGCATTTTTTATAGCCTATAGTAAAAAATTAAAAGGTAGCGGTAGGTTAGAGGATGGCAAGACCTTTGCCGATATTGGTGCGATTGTAGCCGATAATTTTGCGGTAGAGGCAGATGCAAGGTGTATAGGTGAAAGCCGACTTGCAAGCTTGGAATAACGACCTGCCTATATATTGCGGGCTTACAGATTAGCCATGTAAAGCATGGCCGTATAGCTTGACAAAAAAAACATCAAAGACTATAATTTAAGGGAAACAAAATCATTTTTATCTTTAAGGAGTATGCATTAATGATAGATGTAACTGAACTGTTCGGATGTATGGTGTTTAACGATACCGTTATGCAGCAAAGACTACCGAAAAATATCTACAAGGCACTAAAGCGTAGCGGGATTGAGGGCAAGCGCCTTGATTCCGAGGTTGCAAATATAGTTGCAAACTCCATGAAAGATTGGGCGGTGGAGCGTGGTGTAACACACTATACACATTGGTTCCAACCTATGACCGGAATTACTGCCGAAAAACATGACAGCTTTATCTCCCCTAACGGTGAGGGTAAGGTTATTATGGAGTTTTCCGGTAAAGAGCTTGTACAGGGTGAGCCGGATGCATCCAGCTTTCCATCCGGTGGACTTCGTGCAACGTTTGAGGCAAGGGGATACACTGTATGGGATACAACATCCTATGCCTTTATAAAGGACAATACCCTTTGTATACCAACTGCTTTCTGTTCCTATGGTGGCGATGCACTGGATAAAAAGGCACCGTTGCTTCGCTCGATGGAGGCACTAGAAAAGCAGGCGATGCGCATTATAAAGTTGTTCGGAAACGAGGATGTTAACAGGGTTATTACAACGGTAGGACCTGAGCAGGAGTATTTTCTTGTAGATAAGGAAATATACATGCAACGCCCTGACCTTATCTATACCGGTAGAACATTGTTTGGTGCAAAGCCCCCAAAAGGGCAGGAGATGGACGACCATTATTTCGGTACATTAAAGGCAAGAGTTTCCGGTTTTATGAAGGAGCTTGATGAGGAGCTTTGGAAACTTGGGGTGCTTGCTAAGACAAAGCATAATGAGGCGGCACCGGCACAGCACGAGCTTGCACCGATATTTAGCACAACAAATGTGGCCACCGATCATAACCAGCTTACGATGGAACTACTTAAGAGCATAGCTTCGAGGCACAACCTTGCCTGCCTTTTGCATGAAAAGCCATTTGCCGGAGTAAACGGTAGCGGTAAGCATAATAACTGGAGCATGTCTACCGATACCGGTGTAAACCTTTTAGAACCGGGAGATACCCCTCATGAGAATGCACAGTTTTTGCTTTTCCTCGTTGCCCTTATAAAGGCTGTTGATAAATATCAGGACCTTTTGCGTGTTTCGGTAGCGACGGCCGGAAACGATCACCGACTTGGTGCGTGCGAGGCGCCTCCTGCAATTATCTCTATCTTTCTTGGCGATGAACTTACCGAGATACTGGATTCGATAGATAATGGTACCGATTATACAGGCCGTGAAAAGGAAAATATGGAGATAGGTACAACTATGCTTCCGCATTTTCGTCGTGATACCACCGACCGTAATCGTACATCACCTTTTGCATTTACAGGAAATAAGTTTGAGTTCCGTATGCCTGGGTCTTCGATATCGGTTTCCGGTCCTAATTTTATATTAAATACCATAGCCGCAGAAATTTTTAGCGAGTTTGCAGATAAACTGGAGAACGCAAAAAACTTTTCGGCCGAGCTTAATGCGCTTGTAAAAACTACTATTAGAGAACATCGCCGTATTATTTTTAACGGCAATAATTATTCTGATGAATGGGTAGTAGAGGCCGAGAAACGTGGACTATCTAACCTTAAAAATACGGTGGAGGCACTGCCGGAGTTTATTAGCAGGCAAAGTATAGATATGTTTACACGCCATGGCGTACTTAGCGAGAGTGAGATACATTCACGTTATGAAATTTTATTGGAGAACTATAGTAAAACATTGCATATCGAGATGCAGACAATGATTGATATGACAAGGCATATTATAATACCATCCTCTATTGGATACCAAAAAGAACTGTCCGAGCTTATGGTGGCAAAAAAGTCCTGTGGCTCGATAGACTGCTCTATGGAGCATAGTATGCTTGAAAAGATAGCAAATCTATCAGGTGGTATGCTTAAAAAGTTAGATACATTGTGCGAGCTATCCGAAAACTCCAATAAAGGACAAGAAAACAGTCTTGCAAAAGCAACATACTATCGTGATAAGGTTGTGCCGGCAATGGGTGAGCTAAGACTTGTAGTGGACGAGTTGGAAACACTTGTATCTAAAAAACATTGGCTAATGCCAAACTATGGTGATCTACTATACAGCGTAAACTAAATGTAATAATTAAAAAGGAACTACAATGGGTATAAAACTTGTTGCCGCTGATATGGATGGCACACTGCTGACCGATAACAAAGAAATTACCGCCAGAACGGCCGATACACTGCGCCGGCTAAAACAAAGCGGGATCGAGTTTTGTCTATGCTCCGGACGGCCAAAAGTTGCGATGGAAAGATATATACAACAACTAGGTTTTGATGTTCAGCTAATAACATACAACGGTGCGGAGGTTATTCCGTCCGGCAGTACCGAGCCAATATATACAAATACACTTGATATAACTGCCGCAGAGGAGCTTTTTTATCTGGGTATGCAGCTGTGTGGTAGTGCAGTAGCGTGGGAAAGCAACAGGTTAATTGTAGGTGAATATAACGAGGCGGTTCGCCAGTATAATAAACTATCAAATGCTAAGGCGACATTAGCAAGCGATGTGGATTTTAGAAGTTTAAAGCTGCGTAAAGTGCTTTGGATAGGTTCTGACCCTATAGTCACCGAAAAATTGCGTATCGAAATGGGCGAGCGCTATCGTGGGGTTTTTAATGCTGCTACCTCTAACCCTATATTTTTAGAGTTTGTAAATCATGATGTATCAAAGGGTATTGCCCTTACAAGGCTGTGTGAACACCTTAATATCGATATATCGGAATCCTGTGCGTTTGGTGATGGATATAACGACATTGATATGCTAAAGACTGCAGGGGTATCGGTAGCGATGGATAACGCGGTAGATGAAATCAAAAATCTATGTGATGCTGTTACACTTACAAACGAGCAGGATGGTGTCGCTAAATACATAGAGGATAATATATTAAAAATATAACAAGGAGTATGATGAAAATTGTAATTGCTAGTGATCATTCTGCACTTGAATTAAAGGCAGAGGTTAAAAATTATATTGACGAGATGGGACATGATTGTACGGATATTGGTACACACAGTACCGAAAGCTGTGACTATCCCGATTTTGGGTATAGGGCGGCTGTAGCCGTTGCGGGCGGTGAATACGAGCGCGGAATTTTAATATGCGGTACCGGTATTGGTATCTCGCTTGCTGCAAACAAGGTTAAGGGGATACGGTGTGCTGTCTGCAGTGATACTGCAACTGCAAGGCTTACAAGGGAGCACAACGATGCCAACATGATCTCCATAGGTGCGAGAATCGTAGGCGGCGAGCTTGCAAAGGATATAATAAGTACTTTTTTAACTACCGAATTTTCTGCCGGCGAGCGCCATATTAAGCGCCTGTCCAAGATCACAGCTATAGAAAATGGTGAAAAGCTTTAGGTTAGAGGGTGTATGGATACGTTTTGGCTGTTTTTGCTTATAATACTATCGTCACTGCCGACTACCATGATAATATTTGGTAGCACATATATGAAGTTTGCACCGGGCTATGGTTATATGTTCGGATATAAGACTAAGCGATCACTTAAAAATAGATATTGTTGGGAGTTTGCACATCTATTTTTTGGTAGGGTGTGGTTTATTACAGGGATTATACTTCTTGTAATAAACCTTGTTGTTATGCTGTTTGCAATGCCCAAGGATCACGAATTAATAGGAATGTTAGCGCTTGCAGTTGCCGGTGCTGAGTTGATAGGCTTTGTAATATCTATACTGATTACAGAGAGTGCATTAAAAAAGAACTTTGACGATGATGGCAACATGCGATAGTCGGGCTGTTTGGTGCAAGCGAACCTGCTATCACCAATAGTTTAGGTGCTGTTTTATCGTAGCTACAGAAAGATATATTACTAATAAATAGTATGTTTTTTTGAAACTATACTGAAAATGTGTATTTATTGTTAAGGAATGGCGATAACTATTGAATAAACCTACAAATTAAAGTATAATGAAATCAAGGAATTACAAAGAGGTAAACCTTGTATATTAAGTTAAATGATCTAATGCAATTTTATAACATGATGGATATTCCTACCATCATTACCGACCGTGAATATAAGGTTGTGTATAGTAACGATGCATCAAAAGGGCACTATATGAGTGAGGGTTTTATACCGGAACTTGCTATAGAGGCTACTCCGGGTGCTGATGAGCATCTTGCAAAGGATGAACCTGCTATAATTTTAAGGTTTGAGGCAACTTCTCGATCGGTCGCTGTGAGTGCAGTACCGATAGGTTGCTACATTGTGTTCCAGGCAAGCAACGCCCCTACGTCAGATCCGAGAATTTGTAATATATTTGCCGCTATAACCGAAAATCTTGAGCAGGTGTTTACATTATTACCTACTATTTTAAAGTTTGCAAGTGTTGATAGTCTAAGTCTTGAAAGTCTGGAACGGGTTCACAGATCTTGTTTTTCAATACTTCGTACCGTTCAAAATACTCAGGCGTTAACCGACCTTATATCCAACACCGGCCTTAATGATGAAATATTTAATGTAACAGAGCTTTTATCTGATATTGCACAGGCGACAAACGAGACATGTGGGTTTTTGCCGGAGCAGGTGCCGGTGACCTATATAGGCGATAAAGATCCGATATATATTACCTGCGATAAGGAAAAATTTATACTCTCAATCTTAAACCTAATATCTAACAGTATGCTGTACTCCAAAGATGAGAACTATATATTAATAGACTGTGCCGCCACCGGTAAAAATGTAGTTATTACGGTAGCCGATAAAGGTATGGGTATTAAAAACGAGTTGCTTAGCAGCGTTATAAAACCATTCTGCTCCAAACACCCCTATGAGGACGAGCCGGGGGCGCCGGGACTTGGTGTCGGCATTAGCTTAGTAAGGGAGTTTGTAGGGCGATATAAAGGTCGCTTTAGTATCGAGAGTACCGAGCTTGATTCAACAACGGTAGTGCTAAGGTTGCCACGTTCTAACCACCCCGATACAATGATTGCAAAGCAGCCGCAAAAGGTTTTTACAAAATTGATAAAAAATAGATTTTCTTCGCTTTATATTCAACTAAGCCCAATATGCACACTTAAATGGGATAGTAAACTACTTTAATAATTAAAACAGCAAAAAAGCCGCCAATGCTTCGGCGACTTTTTTGCACATAAAATGCCCCCTAAGTATACAACAAATTATTGTAAGAATCAACATTTTTTGCCTCTTGTAATATTTTTGTAACCATCGAAAGCCCTTGTTTTAAGGGGCTTTTTTTTGTGGCCATTTTTCGACATAAACTAGGCACAAAAAAAAGCCACCTACTTTGATACAATAAATATAGAGGGTAGTGCTAACTAAAGGGGGAGAGATGGCGGGGCAAAAAATAAGGAGCGGTAGCCAGCTTTTGGCGCAGTATACATTGTTTTTAACATATGTTACCGAAAATGATTTTCCACTAGCGCCTACACATGGATGTTTTTGTAGATGGCTTGCTACAAACAACGATGGAATTACGGTTAGGCAGGCACAACATACGGTAGAGAAATATTCACAGCAGGTGAAAAAAGAGATGACAAACCTTTTAGCCGACACCCTTGCTGCAGGGGCTTTAAAAGGAAGATACAATGCCACGATAACCACACTTTGCCTTAAAAACCTTTGCGATTGGAGTGACAAGCAAAGGGTTGATACATCCGGAACAAGCACGGGTAGATGGGAGGATTTAATAGATGGAGTATACACCGACTACCGTGAGGCAGATGATAAGGTTGAGGAAACGTGCGAAATCGGATGATGTATTTAGGGAACTTGCCGCACACACCGTGGCTTCTAACCCTAATCTTCTTGCGGAACTACAGCAAAGTCCTGAGCTGTTGATAGAGCTGTTAATGCTTGTTGTGGATAAGAAAAAGGTCACACGGCCATTTGTTTTAAATGAGGTTCAAAGGGATTTTATTAACAGGCTTAATGATGCAAAACAACGGTTTTATAAAGGGGAGTCTGACAGTATATCAATCCTCGTTTTAAAGGGGAGACAGCAGGGGTTTACAACACTTATTACTGCCTATCAACTGGCATCTGCAATTCTATCTCAAAATTTTGAAGGGCTTACCGTTGCAGATACTGCAGAGAATGTTGCGACGATATTTGAAGCTAAGGCAAAATTTCCGTATGGGATGCTACCAAAAAATGTAAAACCTACCGAAAAGTTTAATAACCGTAGGGAGCTAAGGTTTGATAGGTTAAACAGTAGCTGGGCTGTACAGGTTGCATCCAATCAGATGGGTCGATCCCGTACCATTAATTTTTTACATGCAAGTGAGTGTGCATTTTGGCAGTGTGGAATTGCCGCAACACAGGCAAGTCTTGGAGAGGCACTTACCGCCGATTGCATAAGAATTTATGAAAGTACAGCAAATGGCTTTAATGATTATCGAGAGATGTGGGAAAGTGGGCGGCATACTACACTGTTTTATGAGTGGTGGCGCACACCGGAATATAGGGATAGCTGCAGGGTGCAGGAGGTCGAAAGACTGTATGAGATTATGCGGAGTGATAGCTGGATAGCAAAACGACTTTGTTGGCTTAAGGAACTTAGGTTAGATGATGCACAGCTGCTTTGGTATCTACATAAATACGAAGGATACATAGATAAGGCGCTTATAAAACAGGAGTATCCTTGTACTGCACAGGAGGCATTTATATCCTCCGGCAGACCGGTGTTTGATACCGATAAGCTTACACGGCAGATAGTAGCCGCAAAACCGCCGGTAAAAAGGATATCCTTTGCAGCCGAGTGGAAAAATTCGCAGGATAGAGATAGGATACAAAGCTATAGGGAGGTGACTGGAGATGATATAACAATCTATGAGGAGGTGCTACCGAATGTGCCCTATGTGATAGGGGCAGATACCGCAGGAGATGGTGGAGATGCCTATACTGCAAGCGTGAGGCGTAACGATACAGGCATGCAGGTGGCGACACTTTATATGCCGAATCTGGGAAGCGATTCCAGCCCATTTACCGACAGGCTTTACTGTTTGGGGATGTATTATAACAGGGCGCTTATAGGTATAGAGGTTAACTTTAATCTGCAACCGGTAATAGAGTTGCAACGGTTAAGATACCCTCGTCAATATTTAAGGCAGAATTTTGATAGCTATAAACATGTTGTAGAGGAAAAATATGGATGGAAGACCGATGGAAATACAAGGCCGCTTTTATATACAAACTACGCAAAGATGATAAACGACAATGCCGAGCAGATTGTAGATAAAAGGACCCTGTGCGAGGCGCGTGAATGGGAGTTTGATAATAACGGTAGGCCCGATCACCGTGCCGGTGGTCACGATGATTGTCTTTTTGCAGACATGATTGCCAATATAATAAGGAATCAACAAAGCTACGAGATATCTATACCTATTAAAAAAGTGAGGGTTGCACCGGATATTTTCAAAGATTATGAACAGGCGGACAAGGCAACAAGAGATGCTATTGTTAAACGATACGGTGGTATTCCATATACGGGGGAGAGATGATATTTAAATATAAGTTGACAATAGATATAGCAAAGGAGCTATACGATACAGCACTGCATAGACATAGTGTTTTTAGAGCAAACGCTGCCAGAGCGCATAGTCAATACCAAGATGGACTTACAGGGCATGACAAAGACTCAACCTTTGGGCTTGTGTATAACGCAACACGAGAGCTAATAGATGCACAGTTAAGCATAGACATACCTGCCCCGATGGTACGACCACAGATCGATACAAAGGCCAACAGAGAGCGTGCAAGATCGATAACTGCAATGCTAAGAAGTGAGATGGATAGGCTGCCGATGCAGATACTTAACGATATTTTTGAGCGAGAGTCACATATAGTTGGGGGTAGCGTTGCGATAGTAGAGTATGGGGCTAAAAAAGGTAGTAGGCGTGGAGAAATCACGATAAAGCATATCCCTGCTACGGATTTTATTCCGCAACCTGATATAGATAATGTCGATAACATGGACTACTATTTCATAATAGAGGATGTAACTAAAAGCAGCATTATAGAGCAGTATGGGGAGCAGTTTCGTGAACGGCTGGCAGGCGAGTGCGTAGCAGAGGAGGGCAGTGCCAGCAAAGATAACGATGACATTGTAACGCTTATTAGGATGTTTTATCGGTTAAATGGTAGCTGGGCACATATAGCGTGGGTTGGGGATATTGAGCTTGTGAGCCTTGATAACTATTTTGCACGTAAGGATAATGTTTGCATAAAATGTGGTGCGATAATGGGTGATGTATGTAGCTGTGGAGGTAGAAAGTCAGAGCTTCGCACCCGTGAGGGCACGGTATTGCAGGGTGTAATGAATACCCCCTATCATACCATAGAGTGCTCGCTACCTATGCTTGATGATTGTGGCGAGCCTATTATGAGAGAGGTTGCGAATATTGATACTGTTACCGGAGAAATAATGAAGGGATTTGAGGTGGCGGTTAAACCAAGAGTGTTACCATATTATACCATTAATTATG
Source organism: uncultured Oscillospiraceae bacterium (assembly GCA_964370765.1). Lineage (GTDB taxonomy): Bacteria > Bacillota > Clostridia > Oscillospirales > Ruminococcaceae > CAYJBH01. The sequence continues at coordinate 11,761 of CAYJKW010000037.1, read as the reverse complement.
CACCGGTATGTGTAAGGCAGAACGGAACTGTGGCAGGGCAGCTGTTTGGGAAAAGCGATTGTGAGGCAATAAGATCCCTGCAGGAGGGGATGAATATTGCATCTACCAAAATTTTGGAAAAAATGGTAAATTCTGGCTATATAATGACGAAGCCTGAGAATATGAGTTTTGAGCTTAATAACGTTATGGGAAATGTACTGTCGGTGGAGGCACCTGATCAGCTTGCAATGATGCGCACTATAGCCTTTGAGTTTAATTCGCAACAGGATTACAACGTGCTTGATAAATCATACCAGTATGCAAAGGCTGTGCTTGCAGTAACCGATAGCTACCAAGGTAAGCAGGATGCAACGGCAATAAGCGGACGTGCAAAAGAGACCCAGATTGCACAAAGTGCCGGAATAAAAAGGGTGTTGCAATCGCTAAAAAATCATTTCTATTCAAATATTTACAGGGCAATATTTGAAGCGATGCTTGCTTTTGACGATAGTGAGCGTATATATAGCGATAAAGATAACCCCAGTGGGGATGGCTATTGTTTTAAACGAATTGATTTTTTGGAACAGGATAAAAAGGGTAATCTTTTTTATGAGGATAGATTTATATTTACGGTAGATGAAACCGGAGTTAATCCAAATAATCGAAGCGAGGTACTACAGTATATTTCGCAGGATTTTACATCAGGTCTTTATGGTGACCCTAACACAACACAGGCAAGGCTTAATGTTTGGCGAGAAAGACAATACCTGGATTTTCCCGGCTCGGCAAGGCAGGTGGAGTTTTGGGAACAGCAACTTGAAAACGAACAAAATAGACAGGAGGAGGTTTTAGATGAACCTGAACGAACTAAAGGCGCTTAGCCCACCTGATGATGTATGTGATGTTTGTAACGCATCCAGCCTTAGGATCCAACGTTCTATCATATCGTACGAAAATGATGATGAACCAACCACGCCTACACAGGGTTACACAATTGCAGTTATTAGCTGTGTAAATCCGGACTGTAGAGAATATAACAAGCCAAGATTTGGCGGTGCTGAGCCGATGGGGCTACAAAGTAGTGTGCTTTTTTGTGAATGTGGTCGGATGGTAAGCGAAACGCAAGGGGATGAAGTGGTTTACAAGCCTGGTATCGAGCTTTATGGCCAATCGGGGGAGAGCTATGCACGCTGTGAATGTGGCAAGGAGTATAGGGTGTAAGGCTAGGTATATTAATCGTTTGGATTACGTCCATTACGATTTTAATATATAAACGTTGGCAGAAACGCCTAAAAATTCAAGGAGAGAAGTATGAAAAAAGTAAACGCAGCAAAACAGATTCAGCTAGAAGAGCTATTTGCCGTGGAGCCGGCTGAAAACTCCGATCTATTGGGTGATGTAGCGGTTGCCGTGGAATCGGCTAAAAACTCCGAGGATAGCCTGTTGCAGGATTCTTTAGAAACAAAAACGCCACAAACATTAGAGCAACGCAAAATGTATGCTGATGCCAACCGTAAGAAAACTATCGAGCTTATGCGACAACGTGAGGGGGCTGTAGAGGAGCTTATTAATAGCCTTGGCGCCACAGGTGAAAGCATTGAGGAGCGAATTGAAAGCGCACAGCAGATAGTAAAAAATGCAAAGCAGCAGCAGTTTGAGGCGGATGTAATGAAAGAGGCCGAGCAGAGCGGTGTTGCGCCTGATATTATTCGTAAGGCACTGCTAATGGATAAGCTTGAAAATCAGCTTCATACACTGCAATGGAACCAAAAGACATCACAGGCTACCGAATATTGCCATGCTAAGGACCCCTGTTTTTTTGCTGATTTATCGGTGCAGGATGTTAATCAGCTTGTAGTAATGATAAGATCGGGCTTTACACCACAGCAGATTTACAAAACATTTTGTAAGGAGCAGGGGGAGGGTGAGGCCGGAATATCGCACATCAAAGCGATAGGGGGCGCAAAGCAATCGGGAGCTGTTGATGTACCTAGCGATGTACTGAGAGAGTACGAGCGTTATGGTATATCCCATGCCGATGCGTTATCCGACTATCGAAAACAGATGCTTAACAGATATTAACAGAAAGGATGTAGTTATGAAAAGCTATGCAGGTAGCATTAAATCCGGAGGGATTAAGGATGTAAAGGCCCCTTACCCACAAAAAACACAATCTAAACCGGATGTGCAAAAAGGTAAGGACTTAAGAGTTAAATCGACCGGTAAGAAATAATTTAATGAAAGGAACTTTATAATGGCACTAATTAAAACCGACAGCGGGTTAATGGATACCTTTATGGGGAAATCCCTATTTCCGGTATACAAAATAATTAACGATGCCGAGGTGGACTTTATGGGTAAATTCTCGGTGCTGGAACCGGTATTCTCGATAGAGAGTGCAGATGGTTTTGGCATGAAATACACCGACGAGATAGGTGTGGGAGATTTTTTGCCTACCGCTGAGGGTACAAACTATGCCACCGGAGAGGTGAAGGAAGGATTTTCCAGCTATATCGAGTTTATAGAATGGACAAACTCGGTAGAGATAAGCAAAACGATGATGGAGGACAATATATCGTCCCAGATTAAGAAAAAGGCAAGAATGTATGCACGATCATACTATCGTAGCCGTGAGAAGTTCCGTGCCGCTATGCTTGGTGCAGGCAAGACGGGCGAGCTTACAATTCAAAATGCCGCAGGTGCAAATATAAAGATCAACGCTAAATCTGCCGATGGAGTTGCACTGTTTAGCACCGCACATCCATCAAAGCTTGATGCAACCGACACACAATCTAACCGTTTTGCCGATCCTTTTTCTGAGGATGTATTGAGTGAGATATCAACAAAGATGGAAAACCTTGTGGACGATAAAGGTGATATCTGTGGTGTATCACCTAACACTATAATTATTCCAAATGTTTCCAAACTTAAAAAGGATGTGTTTAAGGTAATAGGTGCGGATAAGGATCCTGATAGCCCAAATAATGGCTTTAACTACCTGTTTGGTACATGGAGGGTTTTGTGTACACCTATGCTTAATGGACACCTAACCGATACCGAGTTTATCCTTGCCGACCTTGACTTTAACGAGATGGCAGGCGGTGCAATATGGGGCGACAGAATACCGCTAGAAACATCCACCTCCATCCTGCCCAGAACCCATAACCTTGATATCGCAGGCAGAAGTAGATTTTCTGCGATGTTCCATAACTACAGAGCCTTTGCAATAGGTGGTAGCACAGGTGGAACCGAACTTTAATAGATTTGCCCGATAGGATGCCCGATTATGGGGTGTGAATAGGTGGACTTTACAGCCACCCCATATCGGGGCAACCGATAGGAGTTAATATGATAACATTAGATAAGCTAAAAAAGGATCTTTTTTCCTATGTTGATGCGCAGGAGGATGGTGACAAGATAGAGTACTTTTATACCTCTGCCAATAAGGCTCTGGACTATGTGCATTCTAATTTTCCGGAACGTTATACTGCTAAGTTTGCTGTGGATGGCGCTAAGCTGGAAAATATTGTAAAGGGGCCTGTGGGCGATGTTTTGGTTGTATGTGATAAACCATCAACATTTACAGCAGATGCAAAGGCGTACTATTTCGAGGTTTGTGGTGAGGGTAACTTTAAGGTTGTAACCGGTGGTGAAACAGTCACAACATCGTTTAACACCGATGGATTCACGGCATACCGAGGCTTTTTACAGGGTATAAGTAGTATAGAGTTTTTTGGCAACTACCAATTCACTGTTCGTGGAATAGCTATGTATAACCGATTATTGTCCGATCGTTTGGAAGATATACCTGAATACTCCGACGAGATAGAGTATGATTTTAAAGAACTTACAAAAATTGTAAATTCAGATGGTACGATATATTATCCCTTCTGCTCATTTGTGGAAACAAAGTTTTTAGAGTGTGGTAGTGATGGCAAGGTGCAGCCACTTACCGACTATGACATTATTCCCAATCGACAGGGGAGTGTTATCCGCCTTAGAAACAGTCCATCTCAAAAGATTATATACTATAAGCGGCATTTTTTGGAAGTTACGCCAGATAGTAGCCAGATTGATATTGCCGCAGATCTATACTATGCATTCCTAGAGCAGTTTTATGCAGAGTATCTTATTGACGAAAACGAGGTTTCGGTAGAACGTGCAGGCTATAACTACCGTACAAAGGTGGCTTTAAAGCAGAGTATGCGTAACGCCGATAACCCAATACAACATTTTATTAACGAGAGGTTTTAAGTATGCCTGTATTTCCGAGTGAAAAATCACCCGAGACTAAACTTCCTAAGGCCTCCGTGACAAGATATAACGACTGGCGTGGTGTAGATTATGTGCATGATGCATTTACCTGTGCCGAAAATCGTTGCCCCGAACTACTTAATATGATTAGCTATACACGTGGCACGCTGGAAGGTAGAAAAGGTTACCGGGTGTTAAGGCGATTTGAAGGCGAAGTGTACTCGCTAAAACATGGTTTTGTGGGCGGGAAATTTAGGACATTTGTTCATGAAGGGGCTAATCTTTGGGCTTCCAGTGGTGATGAATATACTAAAATATTTTCCGATATGCCAAGAGCTAAAACGCTGATATTTTTTGCACAGTATCAGGAAAAATTTTTGATAGCACCTGTGCAACCGGCAAAGCTTAAGACGCTTGGCTTTGTAATAGGTGGTGGCAGATATCTGTATATCGATGCAGATATTGATGATTTTACGGTTGCAGATGTTACAGAGATTGCATATATACCGGTGGTTACGATTGCTGCATCATATAACGGTGGGGGGACGGTGCTTGAGCCGGTAAACCTTTTACAACCGGCAAGGGTGCATAAGGCTTATGGTGATGGGGTGAATAAAACATTTCAGCTACCATCAAAAAAACTTGATGACACTGCAGTTAAGATAACTCGAATCTTAGCAGAAGGCGAGATGGAGTATACCGAAAATATAGCGGGAGAAGTAGGGTTTACGGTAGATCGAACAACCGGAAAATTAACATTTAATATTGCGCCGTCAAAACCACCGGTCGATGGTACCGACAACCTTTTTATAACATATAGTAAAACGGTGGAAGGTAATATGGAAAAAATTACCGGTTGTACAATGTGTGAAGAATACGGCGTTGGTGGCGCACTTAGGTGCTTTGTTTGCGGTAATAGCGAGTATAAATCTTACGACTGGTGGAGCGAGCCACATCAGCCTAACTATTTTCCGGACCTTAACTACGGTATAAGCGGAAACGATAATACCGCAATTGTAGGTTATTTAAAATATTACAACAGCCTTGTAGTATTAAAAGAGCAAAATGATCAGGATATTACGGTGTATATCAGGACAGGTACAGTTACCGATGAAAAAACTTACTTTACAACAAATATAGGCATGGTTGGTGTAGGGGCTATATCACCATACAGTTTTGCAACGGTACTTGACGAGCCGGTGTTTTTATCACGAACCGGGGTATATGCTATTGTATCGGATGTAATTAGCCAACAGGCTACTTTGCAAAATCGATCATACTGGGTTGACCCACGGCTTACAGCCGAACCAAATCTTGAAAGGGCTATTGCAACAGCGTGGGGAGGATTTTATTTGCTGTCAATAAATGGAAATACGTATGTGCTGGATATGCGGCGCACAGAGGTAATAGATAGGCAGAAACAGGGAGTGTATGATGGGTATTTTTGGCAAGGGTTCGATCCGACCTGTTATATGACAATTAATGAAAATCTATATTTCGGCACGGCAGGCGGTGACATATGCGTTTTTAATGATAAAGATAATATGGAGGACTATATTGATGATAATAATGCGATTAGATATCTTGTAAAGACTAAGCAGGATGATGACGGTAGCAGTGCATTTAGAAAAACATTAGGTAAAAAGGGGCAGTCAATTGCACTTAGGCCATTCTCGGTAAGTACTGTTACTGTAAGGCTTAACACCGACGAGGGTAGGCTTGTATCGGTACAGGAGATAACTATTTCGGCATCACGTATTACCTTTGCAAGAATAGCATTTAATAGGTTGGATTTTAATTCAAGTGTTGCTACAAGGCCACAACCATTAAGAGTTAGGGCAAAAAAATACCGTACATTGCAGTATGAGTTGGAAAGCAATATTAAGGGTAACAATTTTGCATTGGTACAGCTAGAAAAGAACTTTTATTTAACGGGGAAAACAGTATGAGTAACTATATGATTACACCGGAGGAAATTTCTTCCAATAGTGTAAGTAGTGCCCCAGACATACTTGAGGGCAACCCACAGGATAACAAGGCGATATTTGATAGGCTTGGCAACATTATAGCACAACGACATAATATTTTAGGTTTGGCTGTGACGGAGCATGGAGATGATGTTAATAATCCCCACGCTGTTACCGCACAGCAGATCGGTGCATTAGGGGCCGATAGCCTTAAACCGGGAGATAATATTATTATTACTAAAAATCCGGATGGGACAGTAACTATAATATCAACCGGTGGTGGTGGCAGTGGCGGTGGGGATATGTACCGCAGTGTATACGATACCGATTCTGATGGTGTGGTGGATTCGGCTGACCACGCTGTTACAGCCGATCATGCCATTGCCAGTGATAATGCTACGGTTGCACAAACTGCCACCGTAGCCGATAGGGCAATATTGGCGGATAATGGGATAGGTGGATATATCCATACGGTTGAAAGCGGTAACCATATTCTGGAAGGTATAGGAACTACTGCGAATTTTAAGGCGACTGCAACTGCCAGCGTAAATAAAATTAAGGTTAACGGCGTTAATTGTAGTGTTGTGCAGGGGGACGAAACCGATATCGAACTTGTTGCCGGTAGATGGTACAGCTTTATTCTGGATATAGGTAGTAATACAGTAAATTTTAGTTTGGGTGGTGTCACCGTTAATTATAAGCTGGTCGGGGGCACCACCGAGCCGATAAACCCAAAGGAAAACACTATCTGGGTTAATACCGATGCAGAGATGGCTGACTTCTCGATAGAGGCGACTAATGGGTTTGCCGAACCGAACGAAGGTGATGTTTGGATCTCGACGAATATAGATGCAGATGTTTCTTTTACTGTCGATAAAAAACACAGGCTTATGATTTATCCTGCTGTTACATACCAATACATTAACGGTGTATGGGCTGTGAAAGAGGCCAGACTTTTTACCGGTATTAGCTGGAAACAGTTTAGCTTTAATGATTTAGCTATCTTTAATAACGGCGATTATCCCATAGAATGGGTGGAGGCTGATTATACCACTAACGGACAGGGAGCGAACAGCTTTAGTCTAAACAATAGAATTAACATTTTGGCAAACTATGCCGGCGGATCATTGCCAAGGGTAGTGGCCGCAGTTACCGATACAGCGATAGACATAACCGGTTACAACACGATATTTTTTGAGATTTCACAGGATAGTACAGCATCGAGCTATTATCTTGGTGTAAATGATACAAAGCAGACCGATGCAACCGGTAAGATGGTAAAGCATATCGTAACACAAACAAAGGGGATAAGTAGCCTGGATGTAAGCGATATTACCGGAGAGATGTACGTTATGGTGCTTTGTGCGGGCGCATCTATTGCTCCAAGTGTTAGTGTGCATGCGGCAAAAATTTGGCTTTCGGGCGAATTATTATAATAATCTGAATTTAGGAGGATGAGTTATGTATAGAGAATCCGCAGGAATAAGTAAAGATAATGACGTGGTGTCGCTCGTGGCCGATGACATATCGGATTTAGATAGTGTGGGCTCAGCCTACCCGATGGGTAGTAGCTGCCACGTTATTGCAACCGGTGCAGTATATATGCTTAATAGCAATAAAGAGTGGATATTGCAACAATAAAGGAGTTTTTATGTATAGAGAAAAAGAGGGGGTAAGCCAGAATAGTAATATAGTTTCGATTGTGGCAGACACTGTACAGGATGTATTTAATCTTGAAAAGCAATATCCTATGGGTAGTAAATGTTACGTTATAGGTACATCAGAAACATATATGCTAAATAGCCGAAATGAATGGATTTTACAGCCGGTTAAAGGCGAAGAGCAGATTAATTCGGTTAAGGAGATGAAGCTTTTATCCCCAACGGTGGGGGATAAAATAAACACTATCGGCTTTTATGAGGTGGGCGACGGTGGAGGAGCGAGCTATCTGGTTGAGGAAAGCGGTGTTGCCGATGACCTAACGGTATTTGCCCTTGCAAACGGTAGCTACGCACACCTTATAGTGTACAGGTCAATGAATGTAGTGCAGTTTGGGGCAAGGGCGTTTGAAGATGTTAACAATTATAAAGCTATACCGAATATTGATAGTACTAATTCGTTGCAGGCAGCCGTAGATTCTACTGCAACAATCATAAATTTTCCGCAAAGTAAAAAATTTCTCTATCGTGATACCGTTATAGTTAACCATTCCAACAAGATAATAAATGGCAACGACAGCACTATCTATACCGATAATGAGTTTAACACGGTAGAGTCCGCTGCCGGTACAATGATTATACAGGACACCGACAACATTCAAATTCGAAGATTAAACTTTTTTTCGTTACAGACAATAGATTTAGGAAACACCGATATACATCTTGTTGTATTGCGAAGTAGTGATGTAATTATTGATAGCTGTGTCTTTAGGGGGCCGGGACCTATGTTGACTAAAGGCGATGATGGTGGCATTTTTGAAACAGATGAATACCTAGCGTTAGCACCGGACATAGGATGGAGTAATATTGATCTGTTTACAGGCTGGCATAATGTAACAATTACAAACTGTGAACTATATATATCGCATGACGGGCCTTTTGGAAATTCTATCCTGATAAGAGACATTCAAAACAGAGGTGCATCGGGGTTAACCTTTGCTAACAACTATGCAAAGAAAATCTGCCATGATGAGATACTTGCTATTGGAATGATAGATGCAAGGTTATCCGATATAAGCATATATGATAACACCTTTATAATGTATGATGGGGTGCGTACCTCAAGTGTCTTAGCGGTCACTATAGGTACCGATACCACAACCGCCCCTACATCGAATGTTAGAATAGATAACAACTTTTTCGACCTGCAAGCGACGGTAAGTTCGATATTGATTGAAAATCTAGATGGTGAGTTTTCGTTTAAGGGCAATACCGTTAATGGTAAAAAAGGTAAGGGTTATGAGAGTGGTGAAGCTGTAGGCTATGTGTATATCGAGACTAAAAATTCAAATGTTGTAAATTTGGAAAACAATAATTTAAATGTTGATGGAAGTGACCCGTTGTTGCCAATAGCTAATGTTTTTAAAGGTAGTATGGACATTACAGGTAATATAGTTAGGGTTAAGGGGAATGTAGAGAATACGCTTGCAACAAAGGTAAATAAGTTTAACGATAATATAGTATTAACACAGGGTAGTATTAGATATGTGTTTGATAATGTATACGAGGCTACTAATAACGAGATTAGCTGCACTAACTTTGTGAATTTTGTTAGGTTAGTTAATGCTGCTTTGGATGCAACTCGTGATCTGTCGGGTAACACTATAGAGCTAACAGATAATGTTGAATCCCGGCTTGTCTATGCAAACTCTGGAACTGCATATACACAAGATGCTACACTTAACCTGTCGAAAACCAAAATTAATATGGCAAATGACATACGTACTAGCTACATAATTCAATCTGATCCGGAGGAGCCTACACCGGTTTATATCCTGTTAGATGTTGCAGGTTCGATAGTCAATGCAGCTAATAACTCTATGTCGATTAAGACAGTATTCTCAAGAATAAGCGGTATAAGCAGCAACTATATTAAATATTAGGGGGGATGTATGTCTATTTCTAAGTTAGCAAAACAAATTTTACCGGCAGATTCCAGCAACTATACAGCGGGTAGGGCACGTTATTCCGCTATTAAGGAGATTACAGTTCACCATATGGCAGGGGATATGTCGGTTGAGCGACTGGCCGAGTTATGGCAAAATCCAACACGAGATGGATCGTCTCATTATGGTGTTAACGGTAGTGATATTGCCTGCTATGTATCGGAGGGAGACATAGCGTGGACAAACGGCAACTGGGAGTCAAACTGTAGAGCGGTTACTATTGAGGTTGCTAATACCGCCGGGGCGCCTGATTGGCCGATAGGTGATGAATCATTTGATAGCGTTATAAGGCTTGTTGCCGACATTGCAAAACGTAATAACCTTGGTGTATTAGTAGTAGGGGAAAATCTAACAATGCATAAACAGTATGCGGCAACAGCCTGCCCCGGGCCTTACCTTGAAGATAGGTTTGCTGTAATTGCTGAGCGGGCGAACAGCATTAATGCAGACGAACAGCTAACGTTACAAGAAGAGTTTAGGGGCCTTAGAGAGGTGGTTGATAGTCTACAGGCGAAAATGCAGGAACTAATTTTGACAATCGAGAAGATATTTGAAAGTCATACGGTTGGGAATATTTGGTAGGGGGATATATGAGCAACATGAAAGGTCGGTTAATTATGGTATCTGTAGGGTTAGGCAGTGTTCTGGCACCTTTTAGCGACATTACGGTTATTCTTTTTTTGACATTATCGGCAATAATGTTTGACTGGATTACCGGAGTTACTGCAGCAGCAATAAACGCAGAGCTTGAAAGCCGAATAGGGATAGCGGGAATATTTAAAAAGGTGCAGTATATATTTACGATAGTGGTAGCAATAATTCTTGATGTGCTTATAGCACAGGGGATGCCGATTGTGGGGGTGGATGAGTCGTTTTTTGGAGGGGCTTTAATTACAAGTATAGTATGTGTTTGGATGATACTTAATGAACTTATCTCTATACTTGAAAACCTTGATAGGGGTGGGGTTCCGTTACCGGACTTTTTGGGGAAATTCATTAGAAAGATTAAGGATAAGATGGACGAAAATCTAAAATAACAAATAAAAAGGAGATGATATGAATATTCAACCAGGGCAGGCGAATGCACATGAATATGATAAAAGGTTAGATACAATAAGCCCAAACGACAGCTATGCCGATTGGTATTATGGTGACGATAACAAAAAGTACAATAGTAGCTATAAAAGCTACAGCGCCTCTACAGCTGGGAAAAGCCCTACTAACTCCTCTGCTGATGCATTAATATCTATGCTATTGCAACAGCAGATTGCATCTGAGCAACGTCTGCGTGACCAGATGAATATTGCTAATGCGGCAATAGATCGCAATGCAAACTATGCAATAGGTCAGATGGATCAGGATAGGGTAGATCAGCAAAGGCAATCCTATATAAGCAAAGAAAAAGCACTTGCATCGATGCCACAGGCGGCGCTTGCTGTGGGTGGCGGTGGTGTATCCGAAACATCGTTAATGGGGATTAACAGCGAGTATGAAAACTCGGTAAACCAATTGGTTAATACATTTAACCGCAATAAAGGCGATGTGCTAAACGAGGCAGCAAATCAAAAAAGTCAAAACGAAGCATCACTTTCTAACAAGATTATGGATTTTCAGAATACAACAAGCAGTAATCTTATGGAACTTATGTCCACACCGGGCGTTGACTCTAATCTTGTGCAACAGGCGGTAGATGCAATAGGCGGGTTGTCAAGCAGTACATCAGTTATTGCAAGGCTTAGGGCACAGGGGCTTAGCGATGAACAGATAATGGCGATGGGATACGCCATATAAGGTAACAAAGCCACCGGATAGGTTTCCCTATAGCCGGTGGCTTTGTTTGTATGAGACTGTATACCCAACCGTGTAAACGTCAATAATCTCCAAGTAAGAAAAAACA